>DASYEA010000067.1:0-11267 GCA_036499265.1 Schlesneria sp.
GAAATCCTGATTATCGAAGACCAGAAACGACTACAAAACAGCCTCCGCCGAGGACTTGAGGATGAAGGTTATGAAGTCGTCTCGGCGTTAACGGGTGAAGAAGGCTTTTATCTTGCATCCACGCAACGGTGCGACGCCGTCGTCTTAGATCTGATGCTGCCGGGCCGGGACGGCCTCAGCATTTTGAAAGAACTGCGAGCGCATCATTTCAATCGACCCGTCTTGATTCTAACAGCCCGCGACAGCGTCACAGATCGCGTGGCCGGGTTGGACGCCGGAGCGGACGATTATCTGATCAAACCATTCGCCTTTGCCGAACTCGTCGCGCGTTTGCGCGTGATGCTGCGCAGGAACGCTTCTGACCGAGAAGTTCTATTGCAGGCCGACAACCTGGAACTCGATCTTGTGACTCGTCGAGTTATCCGCGACGGGACAGAGATCGATTTAAGTCAACGGGAATTTGAACTGTTGGAGTACCTCCTGCGCCTCCGTAACATGAACGTTACCCGAGACATGATTGGTAGAGAGGTCTGGAAGTCCCCGGATGGTGTCTTTACGAATGTCATCGATGTCTGCATCAATTCGCTTCGCAAGAAAATTGAGCGACCGGGACAGCGGCAACTCATCCATACTGTGCGTGGCGTCGGTTATTCTTTGAGAGATGCATGACGAGCCGCCTCAAAATACGCTGGAAGCTGACGCTGTGGTACGGTGGCGTGCTGGCAGCGGTGCTGTTTGTGTTTGGCGCATTGGTTTTCCTGATCATGCGTCACCACCTGCTGGAACGGATTGACCAGGGTTTGAACGAGGAACTTTCTGATGTGCTGTCGGAGGTGGGCCGGGCGAAGACCGCTCCCGATCTGACCGTCTGGTTGAATCGCCGATTCGCCGCCCATGCTGGATTCGACTTTCAGATCTCTCGACAGAATGGAGAGCGGTTCTTTTACAATCCTCGGCTGGCGACGAAGGCGTGGCCATTGCCCGAAAGCAGTTCGGCGACGTCCCGCTTTTACAACCTGCCCGTAGAAGCAAATGCTGACTGGCGAGTCGTCCACGTGACTGCCGAGGGACCGGAGGGCTTAATGACAGTCCAGGTCGGTCGGTCTCTCGCAGCGTTCAATCGCGAATTGAACGAACTGCTAATGACTTTCTTCCTTGCTGGCCCACTGACTTTGCTGGCCGCGATCAGTGGGGGATATTTCCTGGCATGTCGCGCCCTAAATCCTATTCAAGAAATGACTCACGCCGCCAGATCCATCTCGGCAGATCGGCTTCACGACCGAATCCCAATCGTAAACCCCCATGACGAAATCGGTGAATTGGGTCAAACCCTGAACCAGATGATCGAGCGGCTCGAACGATCGTTTACCGAGATGCAGCGATTCACTGCGGATGCTGCCCACGAACTGAGAACTCCTCTGGCAATCATTCGCAACGAAACAGAGGTTGCACTCAGGTCGCAGCGGTCAGTAATCGACGATCGCCACGTCCTGGAAAATGTGCTGGAAGAGACCAATCGCTTGTCCGCTGTTGCCGATCAACTCCTCTTTCTGTGCCGACAGGATGCAGGCCTTTCGGCACCAACTCAAGAACGGGTTGATCTCGATCAACTATTGTTGGAACTTGTGAACAACATGCGCCTGGTTGCACAAGAGAAGCAGCAGTCGATCGTCCTCGAGGAGAATCCAAGTTGCCAAGTGGTTGGCGATCGTCATCAGCTACTGCGCGTCTTCTACAACTTGGTGGATAACGCCATTAAATACTCACCCGACGCGGGACAGATCACAATCGGTAGCAGCGCGACCGCCGACAGAATTGTCGTACGTGTTAGCGACACGGGAATCGGCATCCCCTCCCAAGACCTTTCGCGCATTTTCGATCGCTTTTATCGCGTTGACGCATCACGCGGCGGTGAAGTCGCGGGCACGGGGCTTGGGCTTTCGATTTGCCAGTCGATCCTACGGAGTCATGGCGGAGCGATTGAGGTCGACAGCAAAGTCGGACACGGTTCCACCTTTTCAGTTCAGTTGACATGCCAGCCCGTACAGATCGACTGACCGGTTTGCCGCCCGAACAGACCTTGAAGCCAGAGAGTTATTTGGAACATGGCCTTCACTCCGAAATGTGCCTGCCGCAACGAGTCCGCTTGTTCAGAGGTGTACGCTCTTGATTCATGTTCAACTGTGGAACGAGATGATTGACTTCGGAATCTTAGCGAGCCTTCACCAGCGTCAAACTGGTCTCGGCCGTGATCGGCAGTCCTCGTTCATCTTTGGTGTGAGCTCGAATTGTTACTGGCCGCAGTTCCAGGCCGCTTAGCGTGTTCTCGAACTTCATCGTGAGTGAGCTTTCTGTTTGATCGCCGGGAATCTCAATCGTCGTTGCAGAGACGCCTTCGATTCCATTCGATGCGATCAGTTCCACGGTGGTTGGGTGAACCAAGCCCGATCCGCGTTGCATTCGAACGGGGACCTTCACCTGTTTTCCGGGGGTGGCTGTCAGTGTCGTTCGCGGCAGTTGCACGGCGAAGCGGTCGGGATCGACGAGCGCGATCATCTGGTTGTGCTGATCGTTCGAACTATAGCTGACCGCATGCTGCTGACCATCCGTGTCGGTCACCTGACCTGTCACAGCCAGAGTGGATCGACAGGTGCGTCCGACTTCCATCCACGGCGGCAAAGTCACTGCAAATTCGAAGTTGCTCTCGCCTGCCGGGACAACGACGTGGGTCGCTGTCACGCCTTGTAGGTGTCGGCCCTGGCGATCGGCCAGTTGAACTTCCAGCGGTCCTTCAAAGCCTTGTCGATCGATGTGGTATTTGCGAACGAACATTGATCCTCGCGAAATGAACTTGGTTTCAAAGATTCCCGCGAATTTGAAGGGCGTTGGCATCGCGACCGCCATCCAACATTGTCCCGTCCCATCGGCGAGGGCCAGGCGGCCTGGTTCGGGATTCGTCGGCTGGAATGACGTTTGAACAGTCAATTCGCGCTCGCCGACTTTAGCCCGTCCGATGATCTTGATCGGAGCCACCGCGATTTGAGCGTCGGCCTCGGCTTTCAATGTCAGTTGAAGTTCGCGCTGATTGGCCGCGATCACGATCGGCATTGCTGGTGAAGTGACGGTGACTCGGGCGGGCAATCCCTCCAGATTCAATTCCACCACTTCTTTAAAGCCGGGCCCGCGATCAAGCGAGACTTTGAGATTCACTGTCTTGTCGCGTTCGATGATCAGTGTGTCGGCTGTCGAACTCAGCGTGAATTCCGGTTGATTGCTGTTGACGATGCGAATGCGATAGGCAAAGCGAGAGTCGCCGCGCGAGGCCAGTCGATCTTTAATCGCCAGTCGATAATCGCCGTCGGCCGGGGCCGTCCATCGCAGGCGGGCGTCGGTCTGCAGTCCGGGCGAATCATCGGCGTCTGCCAGTTGCTTGCCCGTTGTATCTTGGACTTCCAACACGGCATCCAACATTGATCCCAGGCGAGCGGCCTGGACATCGAAATCGTATTCGATTCCCTTCTGGGCCGTGAACATCCAGGCATCCACATCGCCTGGCGACTGAATACGCCCATTCAGTACCGCGGGGATCGAAGCGGTTTGCGGCGTGTCGTTGTTTGGCTCCACTTCCAGTATCTCAGCGAGATCGTCGAGTTCCAGTTGAACTTCCCCCACAGCGTTCTGGTCCGGTAGCCGCATCATGAAGTCTGATCCTCCCATAGGCAGCGTGATGGTGGATCGTGCGGCCGTTAGGTTCGCACCCTGCAACTCGAACACGGTCGCGGTGCCGTGTTGACCACCCAGCGGATAGGCTCCCTCCAACAACGGGCCAGTCGTCACCGTCAATCGATAAACGTGATCCTGCAACCCGCCAAATGCAGCGTCATGAATGCGAACCTGGTACTCGCCATCGGTTGGTGCGACCACCTTCAAGTTGGGAGTGCGATTTCCCTCGGGAAGCTGTTCACCCAGCACGCGGCCGTCGGGGCCTCGCAGTTCAATTCGTGCGTCCAGTGGTGAGCCAAATTCGGATGTGGCGACGCGGCACACGATTGTCTGGCCTGTCTTCGCCGAGAAACTCCAGGCATCGACATCTTCGCGCGGGAAGATGCGGCCGTTGATCGTGACGGGCAAGTCGACTCGAACTGGCGGAGCATCGCCATCAAGTTCGTGCTCGATCACTTCCGGCAGAGCACCGACGACAAAACCCCACGCGGTTGTCACTCCTTGCGATGTCGACAGTCGCCACGTCTGGCGACCTAACGGAGCGTCCGCCGCAACGACGAGTGGAGCTGCAAAGTCGCGCGGATAGTCTTCCTTCTGCTGGGATGCCGGTTGCGGGATGACTGGCCCTTCAAACCAGATCGTGTCGATCGGCTGCAACGGGGCCGGCGCGGTGATTCCCGAGCCCGTCCAAATCAACTGCGGCGACCGATGCAGATTGCATCCACCCACCCGAGCGGTCACGGTGGTCCCTCGTTGAGCCCCCGCCGGAAAGATGTAGTTGGCGGTCGGAATCTCGGCCTTCGCCGTTTGCTGGAAGGTCAACAGACCAATAATCATTGCTGCCGGACGAAATCGCATGCGGGAACCTCCGATAAATCACAGCGGCATACATCAACGTAGCCGCATGTCTATCGTCGTGTCATTTGCTGGCGATTGCAAGAACCTCGGATTCGGTGGAATCAAGAGAAGGCGAGCCACGGATTGACACGGATGAAACACGGATTTTGAGAGGAGCGATGGTGAGACGAATTAGTACTGAGTGCGGAGCACGCAGTCGGTGGCATCGAGTTGCATGACACAACTCTGCGGCTGCAGCTGCGTGGCAGGGTTTTCAACGCGAAGTCGCAAAGGCGCGGAGACGCAAAGAAGAGGACGTCGGCTGCATGACACAACTTCCGATTGGGGCAGGTAGTGCATAGGCCCATTTCCACCGAGATGAACTCAGTGGGGATTGTTGAGCATAGCGGAACGGGCTCCCCCTTCGAGCTTATCTCGATGGATTCGGGCCTGTGCAATACGAGTCGTGCCTGGATCCAGTGGCACGTCCCTGAGTCTTCGAAGGGCGTGGGCTCGCGTAGTTAAGACCATGCCCTTCCCAAAGCGTCAGGGATGTGCCACCCACTGCTAAGGCTGTGTGACAGAACCTCTAAATTGTACTGAGAGGAGTGTTCGCAGATTTGCGCTCCGTTGTCAAAGTACAATCGAGTTCGGCCCGTCGCGGCGCGGAGAGTCTGGGCGATTGGAGCCAAAGCGGCATTGAGCCACCGCACTCCAAGGTCGCTGCTGATCGGCGAGTCAATTTTGAAAGAACGATCCCGTCACGCGGGCACGGAAACAGGTTTTTCCGCGTCGGCCACGCCTCAAACGATGAGGACTGACTGGCACCCAGATTGTGGTTCTGTTGTGCCAAATCCTCGTGCGCGGAGCAATCCCAATCTCAGATATCTCTGCGTTTTGTGGAAAGTATTGTGACGCACGGTGAAGCTACTGCTCACTGATCTTGGCTGCGTCGAAGTTCACCCAACGCATCGGATCGTGATGGCGGCCAATTGACCAGGCTTGGAGCGTCTTCGCGAAAACCCGGCGGAAGTTCACAACGCGTCGTCGGTGAACAGTCGCAAGCCGCCAGGCTTCATTGACGGCATGTACTGCGAGACATGACTGCTTTGATTTCCATGAGGCATGAATGCGCTTTTTAAGAACTGGTCTTCGCGAAGACACCCATCCCCGCCGTTGGGCGACCTGCGACTGGCAACGGCTCACTCAGACTACGAAAGCCCCAGAATCTTGTGCATCTGCAGACTCAACCTCCAGTTGGGATGCTGCAAGCAATACGTCACGGCAAGTTCGCGATTTTGAACTTCGTTAACACCAGCCATCGGTTGGAGGAAGAAGTGCTTAAATTCTAGTGAAATAAAATTTTCCGGATCCAGACCGAACTGAGGGAAAACCAGTTTTAGCTCGTCCCCATGCTCCTGTGTTAAGATGGCACCGGCCTTTGGACTCACGCAGACCCAATCGAGCCCGCGCGGAATCGGCAAGGTGCCATTGGTTTCGACTGCGGTTTGAAAACCTAGAGCCTTAATTGCCTTGAGGAGTGGTTCATCGAGTTGGAGTAACGGTTCGCCGCCAGTAAACACAACGAAGGGCATGCTTCGAGTGTTCGAACTCCAAGGCCACAATTCGGAAATTCTTAAGGCCAATTCGTGCTGATCACGATAATGCCCACCGCATTGGCCATCCATTTCCACGAAGTCCGTATCGCAGAACTGACAAACCGCACGTGAACGGTCAACTTCTCTACCAGTCCATAAATTGCAGCCTGTAAATCGGCAAAAGACGGCAGGCCGTCCAGAATGGACACCTTCTCCCTGGAGAGTGTACACCATTTCCTTCACAGCATAGGGCATTGGATCAACCCGCAATGTAATTGCTGTACGGCGCCGGATCAGCCATACCAACAGCTTGAAAACCGCTTAAACGAATTTGACAAGCATCGCACTTGCCACATGCAGCGCCAGCCTCCAAGACGGGGTCGTAGCAAGTGCTTGTAAGACCGTAATCGACGCCAAGTTCCAATCCGCGTCGAATAATTTCCTGCTTGGAAAGCGTGACCAAAGGCGCATGAATCTTGGTCAAATTTCCTTCTACACTCGCCTTGGTTCCTAGATTTGCCATTCGCTCGAACGCGGCAATGAACTCTGGTCGACAGTCTGGGTAGCCGCTGTAGTCGACTGCATTTACCCCAATGAAGATGTCGCGGGCCTGCAGGGTTTCAGCCCATGCGGTTGCGATTGAAAGAAAGACAATATTCCGCCCCGGCACATAAGTTAGCGGTATGCCTCCGCTCATCTCTTCGGGAGAGCGATCCTTAGCGACGGGATTATCTGTGGTGAGGGAGGACCCTCCAAATTGACGCAGATCGATATCGAAAATGACATGCTGTTTGACGGAGACGCGCTCGGCTATTCGGCGAGAAGCATTCAGTTCAACACCGTGCCGTTGACCGTACCTAAACGTTAGTGCGTACAGTTCGAATTTTTCCGCTTTGGCGATCGCGAGCACCGTTGCTGAATCGAGACCACCGCTCAGAAGAACCACCGCTTTCTTACCTACATCCATGGCGTGATCCTCAATAACTGCATCCGGTGTTTGTCAAATGTCCAAATGCTTCGCCGAAAAACTGCTTGCTCAGAAGATACCACAGTGCTACAGTTTCTGCCTAGGAACGACGACAGTCGATCTGCAGTTTTTCGATTTTCTGGAGTGGCCGCTCGTGACAAATGGCGGTCGAACGAACGCAGTTAACATTGTGGTTACCTGCACAAAACGGAAGACAGTGCGGGCTCCGCATGCACTACAGTTTCGCAATACACCGGGTAACACCCTGGAGGAAAAGTCCGCGAATTGGATCGCGCGACTCCTCAACGAGTCGTTCGAGTGCGTGCAAGCGTCGCGACTGTATGCCGGTGAGCAATGGCAAATTTCACGTTCGTTAACAGAAATTGCCGCTCAGCGCCAACTCCACGCTCGATTGTGGGTCGTATCTGCCGGATACGGACTGGTCCGCGCTGACGAAAGCCTGAAGCCCTACTCGGCGACGTTTTCACGATCGCATCCTGATTCGATCTTGAGCTTACCAAAGGAGCCCCAAGCAACGCTCTTGCAACGATGGTGGAAAGCGTTGTCCAGTTGGAGGCCAATCGATTCAGGGCCTCGATCAATTGCCGAGATTGCCGATAAGTTTCCGGATGTGCCGTTGCTAATCGTCGCATCGTCTACATATCTTTCGGCCTTGTCGGACGACATTATCGACGCAAGGAATGCACTCTCAGATGAAGACCTGATGACAATAATCTCAGCTGGCACAACCACTCTTGGTTCACTAACTGGAAATCTCCTCCCGTGCGATGCCAGATTACAAGCAGCATTAGGTGGTTCTCTGATGTCCCTCAATGCGCGGATTGCGCGAAGAGTGCTTGCCAATTCAAACAGAACGCCCTTGTCATTTCGCGAGCTGGCTCGGATCTACAAAAGGCTGTTATCGACTCAACCGGCAATACAACAATATGACCGCAAATCACTCACTAATACGCAAGTTGAAAAGTACATCCTGAAGAAGCTGTCCGGAAACCCAGAAATGCGAGCGAGTCCGATGTTGCGTCAGTTACGCGATGAGGGATTTGCGTGTGAGCAGAAACGTTTCGACTCGCTTTACCGAAAAGTGGTTGCATTTAATGAGTGAGATTCAACAGTCCATTCGAAGACGAGCGCTGCGCCTGGAGCAGGATCCTTCTCATCCGCTTTACATGTTCAGCCTAACCGGCGGAGAGTTGCTCCGGATTGCAGAAGTGTCGCGAATATCTCGCGACGATGCAGGGAAATTGATCGGCTATCAGCGGCCGGAAGTGCGGAAGCACGTCCAGGATATCGTTGAATATCTTAACTCAGAACAAGTTCTGTTTCCCAATTCAGTGATTCTCGCTTTAACTTCACGAGTGCGATTCACGCGGATTCGCGGGCCACAAGTAGGCGACGAAGATACGGTCGCGGGAACACTTGAAATCCCGGTATCGCACAACGGCGACGCCAAACCTGCATGGATTGTAGATGGGCAGCAGCGAGTTCTGGCCTTATCAAAGAGCAAGCGAAGCGACCTCGTTGTACCGGTGAACGCGTTCGTTGCTGATGAAGTCTCTCTGCAAAGAGACCAGTTTTTGAGGATAAACAATACGCGGCCGCTTCCTCGCGGACTGATAACGGAGTTGCTTCCAGAGGTCTCAACAAGCCTTCCAGCCAAGATGGCTGCACGACGTATACCCGCTGCAGTCTGTGAATGGCTGAGCAGCGACAAGCACTCTCCTTTTTTTGGCCTGATCCGCCGGACGTCAATGCGAGGGCATGATGAGGGCAAAGCTGTCATCGCCGACGCGTCAATCGTTAAAATGATCGAGGAGAGCTTATCTTCAGCGACTGGCTGTCTTTATCCCTATCGGAATCTAGCAACCGGACAAACCGATTTCGATTCAATTTCTGCCGTGCTGGTTACCTATTGGAAAGCGGTTCGTAATGTGTTCCCTGATGCTTGGGGGAAAACGCCCGAGAAAAGCAGGCTAATGCATGGTGTGGGGATTCGGGCGATGGGCCGATTGATGGATAAGGTGATGCCGGCAATCAACGCGCGCGCTCAGAAGGCGATTTCACAGACAGAGAAAGAATTGAGACTCATCGTTCCGATCTGCCGGTGGACGAGCGGTGCCTGGGAGCAGATGGGCGGGGTCAAGTGGAATGAGGTAGAGAATCTTCATCGACATATTCAAATGGTGTCATGGGTGTTGATTCACGCTTACCACCAAGCCAAGGGGCGAGCGTAATGGATTTTTTTTTCCCTGACAGCCATGATCTGGTTGATCCAACCTTTGACTTTGAAACGGAGAAGAGATCTCTGCTGCGCGTACGCCATCAAGACGACAAGTATGCGCATGAGTTGTTTGAAGAGGCCCCGTATTCAGGCATCTTGGTCTCCAAGGCGATTGTCGATGGTACGGAAAAAGGAGCGGGCAAATACACTACTGCTCAGCGACAAAGACTGTTACGCGTCGGCGTTCGAGAGTTTTTTCGCTTCGGCAAGCGCCCATTGCGTGCGATGGGTGACTGCGGAGCGTTTTCGTACGTTCGGGAGAAAACCCCACCATATACGGTAGATGAAGTAATTCGATTTTATACGGATTGCGATTTCGATTTTGGTCTCTCCGTCGACCATGTGATTTTGGGCTTCACAACACGTAGCGGTGATGACGACATCCCATCCACAACGTTGCAAGAGTATCGCGATCGACAATCGCTAACGCTTGACCTAGCCAGGGACTTCTACCGACAGCACAAACAACAAAAACTGTCGTTTACTCCTCTAGGAGTGGCGCAGGGCTGGAGTCCGGGATCGTATGCAGTTTCTGTCCGCCAGTTGCAGAAGATTGGGTACTCCTACATTGCACTAGGAGGAATGGTTCCACTGAAGACCGACGAGATCATCTCTTGCCTAAATGAAGTCGCCGACGTCAGGAAGCCCACGACCAAGTTGCACCTGCTTGGTGTCAATCGTTGTGAACATTTGAAAGGATTTCAGAAGCTCGGTGTCGCGAGTTTCGACAGCACGTCTCCGCTTCTTCAAGCATTCAAGCACGATCGCGAGAACTACTATACAAAAGGCTTTAAATATTCCGCGATCCGGGTGCCACAAGTTGAAGGTAACGCACGCTTCGGTGCTCAGATTCGTGCGGGAATTGTCAAGCAAGATAATGCTCGAAAACTTGAGCTGGCATGTATGAAATCGCTTCTGAAATATGATCAAAACGGCCGGCAACTTGAAAGCCTGCTTACGCTTCTCCGTGAATACGATTTGGTTCACGACGGCCGAAAGGATCGCTCCACTCACTATCGAAAAACTCTAGTAGATCAACCTTGGAAACGCTGCCCGTGTAATGTGTGCCGCGAGCTTGGGATTCATGTGGTGATCTTTCGAGGTGCGGAGCGCAATCGTCGGCGAGGTTTTCACAACTTGTTCTTCACTTATCACGAATTTCATAAAACCGGCCGAAAAGATCACTCAACCACAAAGCGATAGACAATGTCTGAAATCAACGAATTTGAACTGCCTGCCCTTGAGGTTCGACAAGGACGCTCAAGGGTAATCTACACTTTTGCCGTGGATGGAAAGCTATTGCCTCAGTTCACCGCAGTTTCTCGAATATCAAGAGTTGAAGATCAGACCCTTACGGGCTACCAACGTCCCGAAGTCCTTTCTCACATTTCCCAAATTCGTGAGTATCTGGAATCAGAAGCTCCGATGCTTCCCAACTCGATCGTTGTAGCATTCGACAAAAGAGTCAAATTCAAAGCCGATTCCACCAAAGCAAGTAACGGATATTGCCGCACTGGAGTCCTCCTTATACCCAGAGCGACCGGCGATGCTGACAAGGTGGGTTGGATCGTAGATGGCCAGCAACGTGCTGCTGCAATCAGAGAAGCGAAGTTGAAAGCCTTCCCAGTCTCGGTTGTGGGGTTCATCGCACATGATGAGTCGGAGCAGACTGAGCAGTTCATTCTTGTCAATTCCACGAAGCCTCTACCAAAGGGATTGCTCTACGAGCTTTTGCCAAACACGACAGCAAAACTACCCGAGTCTTTGCAGCGACGTCGATTCCCCGCCCATCTTCTAGATCTACTCAATCGCGAGGAAGAATCTCCGCTAAGGGGAATGATCC
>DASYEA010000068.1:0-4190 GCA_036499265.1 Schlesneria sp.
AGTGTGCACCACTTGGCCATCGCTGCTTATTCCGTCGATCCAACGACGGGCTCGACGAAGCAGTAGAGCAAGAGAAGGCCTGCTGAACCTTCGGCAAATGTGATGGCGGGTGTGTGGCCAAATTCATTGATTGGGGTAGAATCTGATCACGTGAGCACGTAGTGACGATTGCGCGTGAACCAGGCACAACGTTTCGGAGTGCGGATGTGGTTACTGATGCTCTGTACTATCCATGGATCGATCCATCAAGCAAGACGATTCTGGTCAACTCGCTGCTGTACTGGGACAAGCTCCACACGATTGTCCCCAGCACCGTGAAAGAGCCTTTTAAAAATCAATGGTCTAAAGCGGCACACGACTATGGCTTTCTGAGGCCGCGCCATGTAGATCCGTATTCCGCTGTGGTCCACCGGGCCAGTGAAGGATTCGCGTGCGATTTGGAACGGCAGGCGATTCAGCAGAGCGTGAGCTCGGTCAAGCACCTCGCCGGGAATTCGGATCAAAAGGGGTACCTCATATATCCGGGCTAGCTCTCGGCCGATCTGATGCCGGATCAAATGCCGCGAAATCTAAGGGACCTCATTTGGGTGAATTCCCGCCAAGACAAAGATGGCTGCCTCCGCATGAGGCAAAGCTATGCACTAATCTATATGTCACGTCTCGCTTCAGAGATCGCGGAGGAGGACAAGTTGACTTGTTACTCCAACCAGACATGGAGCCGGAATGTCGTGCTGGACCGCTACGTGGATGAAGTGGATCGTGACCATGTAGCCGAGAATGAGGCTCGGCTCGCTGCGCTGTCAATCGACACCATTCGCATTCCGTCACATGTGTCACTCGCCGAGATTCTTCGTTTTCGAGAGTCGCACGAGGATGATCTAAAGAGATACAGGAAAGAAATTCATGGCGTGGCCCTGCAGGTGAGTGCCGCTGGTACAGAAAAGTTCCAAGAGAGGGAAATACAACGAACTATTGAAGAGCGATTCAGGCCGGCGGAAAGAGAAGTGATGGCAAAGCTGGGAGAGGCCAAGATCGATTTCGGTACAACTGTGATGCAAGTCTCGCTCGCATCCGCAACCGGCATCGCGTTGGCAGCGGGGAATCTGACGGGAGCCTTTACCACGCTTGGCATCAATCTCATGTTCTCAGTGGTTAAGTGGCGGACGGCACACGCGCGGGCTCAAAAGCACCCTTTGGCGTACCTAGTCGCCCTCCGAACAAGGTTCCGAGAAGAGAACACGTAGGCTGATTAATCCCACATGCGTAACAACCTTTGATGGCTCAGACCGTTCCATCCTGAGCCTTCACCAGCTACAGCCGCCTCGCGCACGAGTCCTTACCCGGGTGCAGTATGGCGGCCTTTGCGGAAGCGCTATCCCGAACGACTGAACTCGCTCCGGTCCCGACACTCCGAGGAATGGAGCCAAACTGTCGACATTCGTTTCGGACGATGCATCGAATGTCGGCAACACTCTACGTTTCCGGACGAAGTCGTATAACTTCACCGGCAGCCCGCCAGAAGTCGCCCACCGCTGCATTTGAATCAAATTGTGGCAATTGTCCGCCCCCTCGTTCGAGTGCATAGGCATATGCTCGCCGCTGGGCCTCTTCTTGCTCCTCCGCCGTAAGCATGTGTGCGGACATTAGCCTCTCAAGTTCTGAAGTAAATTCGTCCCCGCTCACGACCATTCGCTGCATCAGCCATTCAGCAAGTGGATGGATGATTCGCTCCTGTTTTTTGAGTATAACTCGAACTTCTTCCTGGACGGTGTGAATTAACCTTTCGTAGGGCGTCCAGTCGATCGCAACATTGTCTCGCCACAAGTGCCTTGGAAAATCGACTTCTCCAGTTGGATCGCGGTATACACTCACAATGTCACAGTCTGCCTGATTGTCACCACAGACAAGGGCACATTGGAGCATCATCGGATAGTCCGAATCAGGATGCCCGTGGATGTGCCTTGGCTCATGTCTGCCAAACATGATCTCTTCACCTACATAACCCGCAGCAAAAAGCGCAAGCTCCTTTCGCGCCCATTCGGGATCATTGCCATCTTTGCCGTCTGGGATAGTCCGTTCAACCTTGCCTGGGTTGTCGGCTGGCCCGTCGAGACGGACACGGTCCAGTGTGTATCCGTAATTCTTCGCAATGAGTCCGTGGCATACCTCATGAGAGGCAAAAACGATGTTCATGGAATGGTTCAATAGTTGTGGGAGATTGCCAATTCTCAGCTGCAATCCATCGCGATGCAAGCATGTCAATATGGCGGTGATATTTGGAACTTTAGCATCAAGCCCAGGAATTGTACCTGCATCGGTCCGACACGCTGAAGCCAATTTAACTACTCGGCCGATGTGACCGAGGGAGGTAACTTTGCGATGCCTCGGGTACTATCAGTTCCCGGCGTGCCCGAAAACCGAAGCTGCGGAAAATAACGTGCTTACCAACGATCAGAAGCAGGAAATCCAGACGCTACGAGCACAGTTCGTTGCTCTGGAGGAAAATCAGTGGGACGGCAACCAGGAGACGGCCCAACAGCGCGGGCTACGGTTCGAGAGTCTCATTCAGGATCTCTTTGAAGTCCACGGGTTGTTGCTCCGACGCTCGTACCGAACTGAGAACGGCCAGTCCGAGCAGATAGACGGCGCGGTTCAGTTCTTCAGCCGACACGCATTATTGGAGTCGAAATGGGTCGAGTCGGGTCTTGCCGCGTCCGAGCTATTTGCCTTTCTTGGCAAGGTAGAGGGTAAGTTTTTCGGAACGATTGGCATCTTCATCTCCCGCATTGAGTTGTCCAAGAATTTTCTTGGTGCATTGCGATTGGGCCGCCGTCAGTCGGTGATGGTGCTGCACGGCACAGACATCCCTCTCCTATTTGATCCAGATTTCCCGTTGGAGAATTATCTCGAAGCACATTTAAGCCATATCGCAATCGACAATGCGTGCCACTACTCGGCGGATCGCTTCCTTGAAGAGCGTAAAGTGGACAGTGCCGCTGACGCCGAAGTACCAGTCGATGGCGAAATAGCCAATCCCGACCAAGTTGCCGTCACAGAGAAATTCAAAGAGTGCATCTCCAAACAGGCGGCAAAAAACCTTGTGCGAGAATATGCAGAAGCGTTCACGCCAGCACAACGCCTGTTGGCTGCCGTCAGGCTTGTGAGAAACTTTAAGACGGTTGCCGCCGCGAAAGCAGCGATGACAAACTCATGGAGAGGCGAAAACCTTCTTCGATTACTCCAAGAGGTAATCTCACGGTTGCCTGACGAGTGGACAAATGCTGACGATCAGTTCTTCTTGGAAAAACTGTCAGAAGACTTCCAAGACCGCACTTACGTCGAAATTCTCGAAGATTTTGTACCCCGCTATGCCTTCATTACGCCAGCAGATCAGATCACCTTCGAGAAGAGGCTCGTCTACCAGTGGACCGACAACTTCTATGAATATGACGCGGAGAACCGACTCGCATTGCCGACTGAATTGCTGTGGCCTGTGCTAGACGTGGAAACAAAAGCAAATCTTATTCGTTTTTTTATCCAGATCATCCTAAGTGATCGACGGCCGCAATATCCGCAATACCAGCTTGCACGTAAGATTGTTCAAGCTGAGCATGCGAATCCGGATTTGCGGCCGGCCATCGAATCGAATTTCGACAGCATTATTCGCCAGGGTGCCAAGGTGTGGATTGGATCGGGGTGGCCGAACGTCGCAGATCGGCCGAAGGTGGTTAATTTCCTTGCAGACGCAAATCGAGCGATTAGCCCTTACGTCGACAATTACACCCAGCGAATTGAAAATATCGTCGCGAAAGAACAAGCCACCGTAGCGGGAATGGAATGAGACAATGCGGGAGGCGATCGTCCAAATGGAGCGAGTCTTATACCTTGCCAAGCCACTCCGAAAACCCTAGTGACCCGTATGGTTGATCGAGTGGATGGTGCGAATTCATATCGCACACTTCGGTCCGACACACCGAAGCACGAAACTCAAGTGTGAACGGAGTGCTTAGCGAGATGCTCAGAGCCAGCGACTCTTTTCGCGGACCAGACGGACATATCAATACAATCCAGCGGGATGGTTGACCGTCGTTTCGGAAATCCACTCAGACTGAGAGAATCGCGTCAGTTGGTTTTGGAATGTTTACCAAGCCAGCGTCCCCGCTGCGACCAAAACGAATTTTTGAACCGCT
>DASYEA010000069.1:0-1961 GCA_036499265.1 Schlesneria sp.
CCCAGCCGTCACACACTGCGACCAGCTGAGCTTCTTCATTCGCGGGAAGTGATTCGAACACAAACGTGCCATCGCCGGCAATTTCGGTTTCCGCTTCCCAATACCCCTGAATCGGTGCATCGACTCTTGAAGCGAGAGTCGCGAAAACGCGGCCGTTCTTGACTGGACGCGGAACTTCTGCTCCCAGCTGTCCTTCGAGACGCACGCCTGGTTTGAGCTCGGCGTTCACGACAATCCGCTGATCGGGTGTCGGTTTGAGATCGATCAACTCACTGAACAAGGCTGGACCAGAGTCAGGAATGTGGACGACCCGCAATGCCCCTTCTGCCTGCTTTGACGTGTTATCGACACGGCGAATCGTCAACACGCCGTCAGTCTCGGACCAGTCGAGAGCCTGCCTGCCGATTTCCGGAAACAGCCCGTGTACTGGTTCGCGCTGTGGGCCGCGAAACGCTCGAACCTCAACAGTGGCAGAGTCTGCCAGCACGATGGGGTCCTTGCTATCTACCGCGTGGTAGCTAAACCACGTTGGATGATTCGGATGGTCAATGTGGATCGAGAGGTGTTCGAATTTCTTGGCCATCAACTTTTGCAAGAAAGGTCGCTTCGATTCGAGTACTCCCGCTGGAAACACAACGTTTGCGCGTCCGTCCATGTCAGATTCCGTGATTCTGGGGGCGAACTGCGTCTCATTGAATGTCGGGGTCATGGTACCGGATGCGACAGAAAAGCCTGAAAGCTTCACTTTGGCTCCTGCGACCGGTACGCCCTTGGTGTCCACGATACGAATCGTGATCGGATCGCCGGAGGCATTCTTGACCGGGACCGGAGCAGAGGCCTCAGGCTGGGCATTTTTCTTCTCGGACGGAGATTGTTGATCGTCGTTGTTTTGAGATTGAGCCGTTGAATCAGCCGCCGCAGGCACATCGTCTGCTCGAAGAGTCATCAACCCGAGTGCTGTTGAAAATAAGATCAACGCCGCACCAACCATGGTATTCCAGCCTCGGTCGATCGTCAGGGTGAGCGGTCGCGTTGATTTCACAAGCATCTGGATGCGGCGATAGAGTTCCGAACGGCCTTCGAGGATTCCGATGGCGGGTGATGGCCGCCACGAACCAGCGGGCGCGGCACGCATGATCGCGACAAGTTGTGCCGCATACTCAGGCCGCGACTTCGCCCAGGCGGCTGCATGTGCGTCCGCCAGATACTCCTGGCATAACCTCAATTCGCGCTGCAACCACCAGTAGAATGGCTGGTAGAAGAAGACGACTTGAAACAGCGAGGCACACCAGCGCAGCAGGGCGTCATGACGTAGCACATGTGCCAGTTCATGCGCTAAGACTGGACGGATCTGTTCCACTGTGAACGAATCGACCAGCCACCGTGGCAACAACACCGCTGATCGGAAAACTCCCACTGCGATAGGAAATGCAACATCGTTCGAAATCAAAAGCCGAATCCCGCCACGACGCGACGACGGCAATACGGTGGACATTTCTTGTTGCAAGTCGGCCCACATGTGGTTCAACTCGGCATCGGACGGAGAACAGCGGCGAACGAGTCTGCTCACAGCCCATTGACCGATGGCAAGCCAGCAGAGCATCCCTGCCGCACCCAGCGCGTAGACGATGGCGACCCAATGTATCCATGAACGCGCGGTGTTTATTTCAGGCAACGGATCGGCCACTTGCCTGGGCGGAGTGTCGAAGTCGAAGCGACTGCCCAGTGCCGCTTCAGACCCTGGTCTGATCTCCGCAAGTCGTCGACGCGACTTTTGAATTTCTGCCTGCATTAAAGCGTGTGTTTCGGCAGGAAGAGTGATTGTGAGATCAGACTCTCGAATCACTGATTGAGAAGTTTCCGCCTTTTCCGCAATCGGATGGGCCGATTTCCAGATGCCGAGTGAGAAGATGTTCCACGGGCAGATCATTCCAAATGCCAGAACCAACCCGCCGACTAAA
>DASYEA010000070.1:0-1967 GCA_036499265.1 Schlesneria sp.
TCAAATCGCTGGTCAAGCAGCACGGCCGACAGTTCTTCGAACCAATCGGAATGGCGCTGGCGGCGAACGGGATTAAACAGCCCAACATGGCGAATCCGAAGCATCTGTGGGCATTGAAAGGCCCACTCGCCAACTACAGCAAATGGCTGGTCGGTCGACAGATGCACCGATCGAAGTACGACTTGCCCGATATGCCGTCGCGTCTGAAGGCTCACGCTGAATTTGCTTCGACGTGGTTGCAGCGCAGCCCACTGGAAATCAGTGGGACGATGCGGAAGTTCCAGTTGAAGTTGGCCGACCGCCAATGTCGCATGGCAGAACTTTCGGGACGCGTTCAACTGGCTGTCGTGATACTTTGCACCAGCCTATACGCTGCTCGGCACAAGAATGACATCATCACCGAAGCGGCAGATACGATCTGCCAGGAACTGAAACGCCGCATAATGGGTGGTTTGCCGACCGATCGCTACTTTAAGCAGGTCACCTCACTCGGCCGAGCGATCTCGGAAGGACACTTCCCAGGCCTCGACGAAACGCCTCAAGCCCCCACAATGATGCCCTATCAGAACTGACAACATTTGATGACTCGCCCGGGACTGTCAAGCCGGTGAAACCTCATTGAGAGGATTCACCGGCATGCTTTTTTGATAGTGACGTTACAATCGCCGAGTCGACGGTAAAATCCGCAACGGACAAGAATCAGAGACCATCGCAACTCACAGGATTCGCAACGTGGAGAAAATCACCTATGAGATCAACGGGCAGGACTTTTCCACGTTGGATGAGTTCTACGAGGTGATCTCGCGCGTGCTGATTCGGGGCGTGGAATGGGGACGGAACCTCGATGCGTTCAATGACATCCTTCGCGGTGACTACGGGACGCCAGCCGGTGGTTTCTTGCTCCGGTGGATCAATTCTGGACTGTCGCGCGGACGCCTCGGCTACCTCGAAACAATTCGGTTCCTTGAGCATCGAATCAAAGAGAGCGATCCCGATTACGACTTTATCGTTGCCGAAATCGAAATGGCACGAGAAGGATTCGGCCCGACCGTGTTCGACTGGATCGTCGAAATCATTCGCGTCCACGGACCCGATGGGGAAGAATCGGGTGACGGTGTGGATTTGGAGTTAGCTTAATTTAAAAAGCAAGACGTCAAAAAAATAGTGAGGAATTTGAAAACGCAGAGGCACAGAGGGCACGGAGAGAAGCCAATAAAGGGACTCGAATAACCTCCAAGACCTTTTGCCCCTCCCCTTCCTGCTCAGAGTTCTCCATGACTCTGTGTTTCAATTTCTTCATACTGATCGGGTTGTCAGCCGGACTCTCGCCGGCAACAACTTACTATTTCGCTTTCACTGCTTTTGGCTCGCAGTATTTCAGTGAGATCAACGCGAACGCGGTTCCCAAGTCGGGGTTCCCCTCGAACCAGCGGTCTGTCTTGTTCACCCAGGAACCGTTTTCTTGTTGGGTCTTGATCAGTTGCTCGGCCAGTTCCTTGCGCCAGTCATGCGATTTCCCTTGAGCGTCTTTCACCGTATCCAGATCCATCGTCGACAACGTCTTGGCGAACATCTGCGAGTAGTACAGTACACCCTGCTGGCCCATCCCGGGATTCTCTTCGACGGTGTAGAACTTCGTGATCCACTCCATCGCTGCTTTGACGCGAGGATCATCTGGCTTTAAGCCGGCATGGACCATGCTCTTCAGCCCTGCGTAAGTCATGCTACCGTAGGATCGCAAGCCGCCATTAGGCGTGTTCCCCGCGGCTGAATTTCCGCCACCAGCAGGCGTATAGATAAAGCCGCCATCGTTGACCAAAGTCGAGAACTTCAGTGTGTTATGCTCGGTCTCAAGGTTCTGACAACGCGACAGGAAGACTACGGCACGCTGAATGGCTGGATCGTCCTTCTTGGCCCCTGCCGCTTCCAGCGCTTCCAGAAAATAGTACGTGTTGGATAGATCCGGT
>DASYEA010000071.1:0-4004 GCA_036499265.1 Schlesneria sp.
CCCCAAACAGATCGACCTGACCATCCGTCCTCTTGATGAACCAGGCTGGACCGATCAACCATTTATGGAATTTGAGCCAATCGCCATTCCCGCAATCGGCGTGGCTTTTCATACGATTCCCGTCGTGTTAGGCGTCGAGCCCAATAGCCCCGCAGAAAAGGAAGGGATCAAGCGTCTGTCCAAGGTAAAGCGAATCGAATTCTTTTTGCCAGCCGATGCCACCGGTGGTTTGAAAGACAAAAGTATTACGATCGATCTCGATGACCCGAAGGAAGAAGCCAAGTCCAACAATTGGGGGTACGCGTTCTGGAAGATGCAAGAGCTTCCTCAGCGACACGT
This sequence comes from Schlesneria sp., assembly GCA_036499265.1. Lineage (GTDB taxonomy): Bacteria > Planctomycetota > Planctomycetia > Planctomycetales > Planctomycetaceae > Schlesneria. The sequence continues at coordinate 340 of DASYEA010000071.1, forward strand.
CCGATTGACGCTGATCGAAGATCAAAAGGAACGAAAAGTCGACTTGGTCCCGCAGGCCGATGCAAGCTGGCCGCTGCCAGTGATCCTGGGCCTGCGCACTCAGCCGCTGTTGATTGAACTGAAGGCTCACAATCTTGGTGACGCCTGGTCGATGTCGTCGAACTATACTCGTAACTCGGCGATGAACATCTATCTGACGCTGAGCAGCCTGTTTACGGGCCGAGTTTCGCCTAAGGAACTGCATGGCCCGATCGGTATCGCTTCAGCAGCGATTCAAATCGTTGAGCACGGATTCGCACCGTTGCTGTTGTTCCTAGGTTTCTTGAGCATCAACCTGGCGGTGCTCAACTTCCTGCCCATCCCGGTTCTCGACGGCGGGCACATGGTCTTCCTGTTGTGGGAAGCGATCACACGCCGTCGCCCGAGTGAGAAGATCATGATCGGTGCCACTTATGCCGGGATGGCGTTCCTATTAGGCTTGATGGGATTCGTCCTGTACCTGGATATCTTGGTGCATCCGTTTAAGAAGTAGGCCATCGACTGATGGAATTCTACGGCAGCATTGTCGGGAAATCGGACTGTACGCCGGTGGATAGAGATCGCTGGATTGCGCTTTGCGAGTCGGACGTTCGACTCGTGAAGGGTTCCCCAGTGACACGGCCCAATCCGTTCAAACGTGGTGAGATGATGGTTATTTCGCCTCGACGGGATGCGGCCACCGTGGTTGTGTCTGATCACAAATTGGGTCTTATCGAATGGGCTGCGGATGATTCCGCGCTCCTCAACGTCTGGGGCAGTGATCTTGCCATTGTTCCGATTGCACGAGAGATCGCGTCGCTGCTGGATGCGATTTACTTGGAGGAAGAGGAGCACGGCGCACCAACATAGCCGCCTCGCAATGATGCAGGCTGGCGACCAGCGCTGAGGTTACATCAATCCCCTTCGTGGCTTCTCCCAGGCGAGCGAGTATTCCACTCGGAATACTGAACGTGAATGGGTGGCTTCGCGAGCACGACGCGGTATTCTCAATCCGTCATGCCTCATCGCAGAAGCCCACCTGTGGAGAACCAGTTCATGTGTCGCAATCACACGGCCTGGCTATTAGTCGTCGCCGCCATCCTATGTCAATTTTCGAGTCCGCGTAGTGCTCTTTGCGCCGAGGACAAACCTCTCTCGGAGTTGATGCCGCGGATCCCGTCCAAGTCTCCTGATGAAGCGTTGAAATCGTTTGAACTTCAGCATGGCTTCTCGCTGGAATTGGTGGCGAGTGAACCGTTGATCGCGAATCCAATCGACGCGGCTTTCGACGAGCGAAATCGGATGTACGTTGTCGAGATGTCCGACTATCCTTTTCTGCCAGAACAACGAGCTCAGAAATATCGCGATCAGCGCCCGGAAAGTTGGAGTCGGATTCGCCTGCTGTCAGATACGAACGCGGACGGGCAGATGGACAAGAGCGTCGTGTTTGCTGACAAGCTGCGATGGGCGCAGTCGGTCTGTTGTTCGAAAGGAGGGGTGTACGTGCTCGCTCCGCCTCATCTGTACTACATGAAGGATCTCGATGGCGATGATGTCGCCGATCAGCAGGACATTGTCTGCACCGGCTTCAGCCAGGCGAATGTGCAAGGTCTGGCGAACGGATTGGAATGGGGACGCGACAACGCGATCTATTTCTCATCCGGAATGGCCGGCGGTGAATTGACGATTCCCGCTCGTGGGCCAATAGCCGAGCGAAAGTTCACTCCCGGTAGACGCGATCTGCGACTCGACCCCATGACCAACGAGATCACCATGGTCTCTGGCGGCCAGCAGTATGGCCATACGATCGACGATTATGGCGAGCGATTCATTTGCTCGAACAGCAATCATATCGTCCATGTGACCTGGCCGTTGCACTACCTAGAACGCAATCCGCAACTTAGTATCCCCAGCGTCATTCGCCCGATTGCGAAAGAAGGAGCTGCGGCAGTCGTTTTTCGCAAAAGCTCCGCCGAACCGTGGCGACTTGTTCGCACTGCGCGTCGTGCGGCGGATCCAGAATTCGCCAAGAGGCTGCCTCCCACCGAACTGGTCCCGATTGGGTTCTTCACTTCGGCGACCGGAATCACCGTCTATCGTGGAGGGGCCTATCCCGCCGACTATCTCGGAAACGTCTTCATCGGTGATGTGGGTGGGAATCTTGTCCATCGCAAGAAACTGACCGAAGATGGCATCAGCTTTATTGCGGAACGAGCGGATACCAATTGCGAATTCCTGACCTCCACAGATAACTGGTTTCGCCCGGCGAATTTTGTCAACGCGCCCGATGGAACGCTGTACATGCTGGACATGTATCGCGAAACGATTGAACATCCTGCCTCTATTCCAGAAGACATCAAGGCGCTGTGCGATCTCGAAAGCGGGTTCGACAAGGGGCGAATCTGGCGATTGGTTTCGCCGGATATAAAACGTTCACCGCTGCCGCTTCCTGATCTAGGCCGAGCAACGACGATTGAGTTGGTCAAACATTTGAGTTCGCCTCACGGATCCATCCGCGACACAGCCCAGCGTCTGCTGGTCGAACGTCAGAATCAATCGGCCGTTGATCAACTGCGGGTGGTGACTTCTTCGTCGCTACCCTGGCTACCCAAGCGCACGCCCTCGTTCGGTTCGGTCGCAAGGCTGCATGCGGCCTGGGCACTGCAAGGTTTGCGAGCCCTGAATGAAACTGACGTGTTGGGGTTGCTGCATGATCCCGATCCGCGAGTGCAGCGCCACGGAATCATCTTGTTCGAAAGTCTCCGCAGCAGTGAATGCCAGAAGCGAATCACCGCGCTGTTAGTTGATGGACCGCCAAAAATTCGCTGGCAATGGGCATTATCCCTGGGGCAACTAGATGCCAAGCGGGCCATTCCCGGGTTAAAGGAACTGGCCCGCGCCGCCTCCAGCGACCCCGACTTGCGAGTGGCTTGGCTGTCATCGGTTCATCCTCACATGGGAAGCATCGCTGAAGAGTTACTGGCCGGAGACACCGAGGTCGTTCGGCCGCTATTGATCGAGTTGGCGTTGCAGATTGGATCCTCTCCAAAAACGAGCGATGCCGTTCAGTTCCTTGTCGCGACCACTAAACCGAGTGTTCCTGAACAGACTCGTTTTGCCGTGCTATCAGCTTTCGGAGAAGGATTGCGGCGACGCGGAACTTCCATTGCTAATGTATTGGCCGAGGCACGCAGTCAAAGTGTGAATGCGTCGCTCGCCAAGATCTTTCAGCAAGCGGCCGCGAAATCACTTGATGCTACCGCATTAGACGTGGATCGAATTCCTGCCATCGTCTTGATGGCCTACGCCGATGGCGATCTCGTTGAGCAAACTCTTCCGCAATTGTACACACCGCAGATTTCACCAACGCTGCAGCAAGCAGCAGTGAAAGCCCTCGCAATCAGCAATACACCGCATTCCACAGATCTGATCATCGCGCCGTGGAAAGCGTTCGGTCCAACGACACGGCGCGAAGCTGTTGACCAGCTTGTCGGTTCAGCTCGCGGAGCGACAGCGCTGATCAAAGCTGTTGAAGTCGGAGAAATCAAGATTGGAGAAATTGAACGCGATAAGCGTCAGTTGCTGTTGAATCATCCGAACACCGTGGTTCGTGAAGCGGCCCGCAAAGTTTTGGCCGATCCCCCGAG
>DASYEA010000072.1:0-1621 GCA_036499265.1 Schlesneria sp.
TCACATTTCTGTCGCTTAGAAGGATTTCGAATGCATGCGCGACCTGTTCGGAGTTCGCGCCGCCGCCGACGTCGAGAAAGTTCGCGGGCAAGCCGCCTGCATACTTAATGATGTCCATGGTCGCCATCGCGAGTCCGGCTCCGTTGACCATGCATCCCACGTTGCCGTCGAGCTTGATGTAGTTGAGGCTGTACTTTGAGGCCTCGACTTCCAGCGGATCTTCTTCGGTCACGTCGCGGAACTCGCGCAGGTCGGCGTGGCGAAAGAGCGCGTTGTCGTCGAAAGTAATCTTGGCGTCAAGCGCGAAGAGGCGTCCGTCGGTCGTCGTGATGAAAGGATTGATTTCCACGAGCGATCCATCGGTCTCGAGAAACGCCTTATAGAGACTCGTGAGAAACTGCACCGCTGGATTAATCTGCTTGCCGCTCAGTCCGAGCATGAAAGCAATCTTGCGAGCCTGAAAAGCTTCAAGCCCCATGCCGGGATCGACGTGCTGCTTCAGAATTTTTTCGGGAGTTTCGGCGGCAACCTGTTCAATGTCCATGCCACCCGCTGCCGAGGCCATGAAGACCGGCTTGCCTTCCGCACGATCGACCAGAATTCCAAGATAAAGTTCTTTTTCGATCGGCAGAGTCTCCTCGATCAGCAGGCGGCGAACGATACGGCCCTCGGGGCCCGTCTGGTGCGTGATCAATTTCATGCCAAGCATTTTGCCGGCCAGTTCGCCCGCTTCGTCTACCGACTTCGCGATCTTGACGCCGCCGCCTTTGCCGCGGCCTCCGGCATGAATCTGCGCCTTGACGACAACGCCGCTCGCGCCCGAATCGAACAGTTCGCGGGCCACAGATTCGGCTTCTTCGCGCGACGCGGCCATCGATCCGCGCGGCACGGACACACCGTACTTCTTGAGAATTCCCTTGGCTTGGTACTCATGAATTTTCATAATGATGACTCTTCAGCAAATCGGCAGGAGCCTGCTTGCGGCACAGCGCTGCGGGGCAGCAAACTATTGATTCTATAGAACAAACGCAGATTAGAGCAACCGTGGAGACAGGAAATTATGACGCCGCTTTCGAAATGAAAATCGATCCCATCCTGGGCGGCATGCTTCCTTTGCCGCGTTCCGTCATCCAAATTGTGCTTGAATACGGAATCGAATATTTCGAAAGCATCTGCGGTCACATAGGAACTGCGCTGAAGAAAAATCGAAGGGAACATTTGCTGTGAAGCTCATTTCACTCAACGTCGCGCGTCCACGCCTGACTGTCTATCGCGGCACGACGATTAACACGGGAATCTTCAAGCAACCCGTCGCCGGCCCGGTCGCTCTGCGCACACTCAATCTTGATGGTGACCAGCAGGCCGATCTGAGCGTGCACGGCGGCCCCTTCAAAGCGGTCTATGGATACCCTTCCGAACACTACGATTGGTGGCAGAAGGAGCTGGCCGCTCCGCAACTTCCCTGGGGGATGTTCGGCGAGAATTTCACCACCGAAGGCTTGCTCGAAAGTGACCTTCACGTTGGAGACCGGCTGAAAATCGGGACGTCGCTTCTCATGGTCCGCCAGATTCGCGTGCCTTGTTACAAGCTGGCGGCGAAATTTCACCGCGACGACATCCT
>DASYEA010000073.1:0-1551 GCA_036499265.1 Schlesneria sp.
GAAGTTCGGGTAGCTGTGCTGAATGCCATCGCCGTCGATCAGCGTTAACTCGCCAAGCGGCAACGTGTTTGCATAGCTCCATAGCTGGCGTGGCTGCCTGCTCATAGCCGAAAGCAATGGTGAAAATGGCGGCCGCAGTAACCAGGAAACAGGCGCAAGTCAGTTTGATAAGGGTCATGGTTCTTCCTTCTTTTCCCCGCTATTTGACTGTGTGGGGCCTGGAAAGGCGAAGAACCTAGCGGGGAAAGTCCTCCGCCCGATTCAGACCGCGTCTAGCGGCCGGAGTTTCAAGAACATCTCACCAGATCGCCAAGCACAATTGCCACAAGCACCGATCGCCGATTCGATGAGAACTTAGCGTCGGGCAATTGGGGACGTGCCGAGATTCTCGCTCTGTGTTTTGATTAGTGCTGGCTTGTCACATCGTAGCGAGTTCGCGAAGATGGGCACACGTGCGCACCCGTCGGAACTTCATTTCACTTGCGGGAAAAAGCCTCGGTCTGGCTGCGCTTTCTTCGGCGACGGTCGGGTCGTTATTGAGAAATGTCCAAGCAGCTTCGAAGAACATCGCGCATCTCACCCCGGAAGAAGCGGCCACAGAGGAAGATTACTGGGCGACGATCCAAAACTCATTCAGCGTTACCCGCGGCATCATTAACCTGAACAACGGCGGCGTTTCGCCCAGCCCGCGGATCGTGACCGAGGCGCTGGTCCGTTATATCTGGGAACAGGAAGACGCCACCGCTTATACGATGTGGCAAATCCTCGAGCCGCAATCGGAAACCATTCGCACCGGCCTCGCCGAACTGTTCGGCTGCGACCGCGAAGAAATCGCCATCACGCGCAACGCTTCGGAGTCGCTCGAGAATCTGCTCATGGGCATGGACTTCAAACCCGGCGACGAAATTCTCACCACCACCCAGGACTACCCGCGCATGCTCACCACTTTGCGTCAGCGTGAAAAACGGGAAAACCTCAAGCTCAAGCTCGTTCAAATTCCGATTCCGCCGAAGAACCTCAACGAGATCGTCGCTGCGTTTGAAAAAGGAATCACCGATCGCACTCGCGTCATCCTGATCTCACACATGATCAACATCACTGGTCAGATCACTCCCGTGAAAGCAGTCTGCGACCTGGCGCGCGGCCGCGGCATTGAAACCATCGTCGACGGCGCCCATTCATTCGCCCAGTTCTATTTCAAACAGAGCGACCTCGGTTGCGATTATTTCGGCACCAGTCTGCACAAATGGCTCTACGCGCCGAAAGGCACCGGCATGCTTTTCGTGAAACGCGATAAGATCGAAAAACTGTGGCCCCTCATGGCCGCGGAAGCGAAGCAGGTATCGGACATTCGCAAATTCGAAGAGATCGGCACCCACTCAGCCGCGCCGAAGCTCGCCATCGGCGAGGCGCTTCTCTTTCACAACGGCATCGGCGGCAAACGCAAGGAAGCGCGGTTACGCTATCTGTCCCGTTAGTGGATGAACCGGCTCAAAGACCTGTCCAAAATTCGGTTCAACACTTCGTTCGATCCCAGCCAATCGTGCGCAA
>DASYEA010000074.1:0-6948 GCA_036499265.1 Schlesneria sp.
GACTCGGTCGTCTAATGGTTGTAGATAAATTCCAGACTGTTCATCAGAGCCCAGGCCAAATCTTCGGCCGCCGACTGCCGGTGTCCCGATCCCGCTTTCGCAAAATGCTCAGCCGCGCGTTGCGATTCGGCGTCGGTCGGAAGACGACTGACAAATGCCAGATAGATTTCAGTGATCATCGCACTATCGTCTTGCGGATGGTCATGCAGTGTCTTCGCCACCAGCCCGGTATCGTGACTGATCTTTCCTTCAAGATTTGCTGAATTCAACGTGTGCAGCACTTGAGCCACCGTGGGCGAGGCGACGCGTTCACATTCGCAAACCGTCGTGCGGCTTGGTCGTCCAGTGGTCGTCAGGAAGTAGCTGGTGGCCTGACTATCCCACAGTTGAACCGCTCGCGATCCGACAGGAACGCCAGCGAACTTCTCGGAGACTCCGGTCGAATCACAGATCGCATCCAGCAAGACTTCAGCACTCAGTCTTCTGAGTAATGCACGGGAATAGTTCTGCTCGTCGTTCGCATTCGTGGTGTTTACCGTCGTCGATGCCTGATAGGTTCGCGAAGCGATAATCTGCCGCATCAACTGGCGCAGATCGAAATGTGACTCAGTTAGAGAATTGGCGAGCGCATCAAGGAGTTGGGGATTCGTGGGCGGATTCGTCGATCGCACATCGTCTACGGGCTCGACAATGCCGCGGCCGAGAAAATGAGCCCAGGTCCGGTTGGCGATATTTCTCGCGAAGAAGGGATTTGCAGGGGCCGTCATCCAGGCGGCCAGGACCTTGCGGCGATCACCATCAGGATTCGCGATGGGCATCGTGGTACCGAGGGGATGAGCATACATCTCCGCCCCCGTCCGGCTGTGCCTGGTTGCATCCGCTTTGGACGCCAGCAACATTTCTCCGTGTGGCGTTGTCTTGAAGGTCAGCGGAGTGAAAAACGCCTGCATCCCGAAATAATCGTCCTGACTCCAGCGATCAAACGGATGATGGTGGCACTTGGCACATTCGATCCGTACGCCAAGCAACGCCTGAGACAGCATCGCCGCCGCATCACCGGGATCCTTGGCAACTCGATAGAACTGTGCGGCAGGATGTTCGGAAACCAAGCCGTCGGCTTCAATCAACTCGGTGGCGAAACGATCCATCGGCTTGTTGGACGCGAAGCTGTCCCGAATCCATTTGTAGTATGCGTAAGCCCCATTGTGACCCAGCGCCTGTCGATCGACCCGCAACCAATCGGACCAGATCAACGCCCAGTAGTCCGCGAACTCGGGGCGAGTGAAGAGCCGCTCGACAACTTGAGCCCGCTTGTCCGCCTGCTGATTCGCGAGAAAGTCACGACATTCCTGTGGCGACGGCAATCGCCCAATCAAATCGAGGTAGACACGTCGCAAGTATGTGGCGTCATCACAGAGGGGCGACGCCACAATGTGCAGCTTGTTCAACTTCATATCGACCAGCCGATCGACGTCATTGATCGCAGGCGGAGCAATGTCGGACGTCGCCAGTTCATCCCGTGGAACGAGAGCGGTGAAGACCGCGTTACAGTCCAGATAGGCCGCCATCACGGCCACATCACCCGCGACGTCTTGGATCGACACTTCGCCATCTTGATCGACGGTGGCGATCGATTCACGGTTCGATTGAAACCGGGAATGATGAGTGACGTCGACTTCATGACCATCCGAATAGATCGCAGTCACGTGCAGTTGTTGCTTAGCGCGAAACGCGAGAATTCGCTCGGCGGGAGTGACTCGAATCGAAGCGACCTGCGGCGCGTTCTCGCGACCGATGGGCATGCCGGACGCAATCCAAGTTCGCAACAGCCGATATTCGTCCGTTCCTTTCAAGATGCGAACGCCGCCGCCGTGCGGCATACCGCCCGATGCCTTCAGCAGCAGCAGACTTTTGTCAGGGATTGATGGCAGCACACGTCGACCACGCGACTCTTGTGTCAGGGCGGTATAGTCGGCGGCGGGATCGAACCCGAAGACCGACAGTTTGAAGCCGTTTTGCCCTTCGGCCTTGCCGTGGCAGCCCGATGTATTGCAGCCATAGCGGCTTAAGATCGGAATGACGTCATTCGCAAAGTGGATTTCTTTTGAATCAGCATCGTCAGCAGCCAGGATCTGCGATCCAGACAGGATCGCGAACAGGCACGGCACGACGGTCGCTGTTCGAAGCATTCGCAGGTTGCTCGGCGGGATTGGCAGGCGGGACACATCAGGCAAGTTGGATATTATGATTGTTTCGACCCGCAAGCAAGCTCGGCTTCACTGAACATCATCGCCGGGACCGATTTCGATTCTCCGTTCACGAGCAACATTGCCAAGAAACATTGCGGCAATGATAAGTTCAGAACAGCAATTCAGCCGACATGATGGTTATTGTCTCGTCTTCTGATCCGTCGCTTTCGTTTGCGGTTCCTACTGAAATTGGGAAGTCGTTCCATGTGGAAAATCGATCTGCCTCACTGGTCGGAATTTGTGATCAGAGCCATCGTCGTGTACGCGTTTCTCTTGATCCTGCTGCGTCTGACGGGGAAGCGGCAAGTGGGTCAACTGGCTCCATTTGACCTCGTGCTACTGCTGGTGCTCAGTAATTCGGTGCAGAACGCAATGAACGGAGGCGACAACAGCATCACCGGCGGTCTGATTCTGGCGACGACCCTCGTGATGATGAATTCGGGCGTTGCCTGGCTGACTTTTCGCAGCAAGACCTTTGAATCGTTTATCGAAGGCCGACCAGTAATCTTGATTCACAACGGCAAGATCGATCATCCTGCCATGCGACGATGCCAACTGACAACGCATGAACTGGACGCGTCACTCAGGTCTGCTGGCTGCGCCGGTCCCGAATCAGTCCGATTTGCGGTGCTGGAGAACAACGGCCGGATCTCAGTAATCCCAAGGCCGGAGCCGCATGATCACCCTCCGACTGGGTCCGCGTGAGGGGCATCACTCGCGGATCAGTCGCTTGGCTTTCATCTCGAACCGCGGCAGTGACCCCGCAGGAACAGCAGTCACCTCGGCCTGGAATTGCAGTCGCTCTTTGATTGTCTTCGAGAGACGATTGACGAGTATGACCGTGTCGACTTCGGACAATTGAGCGATTGGCTCCAACTGCAGTTTGACGTGATTCATCTCGCGGTGGCGCGAAACCACAATGCGGAACTCGGTGACCTCCGGAACTTCGCGAATGATCGCTTCAATGCTGGCCGGAAAGACGTTGTTACCGCGGACAATCAACATGTCATCCGTTCGCCCCAGGATCCCGCCCTGCAGCCGCATCCAGACGCGACCTGAGGGATGCGGTGTTGGATCTACGATCACAAGATCGCCTGTGCGATAGCGAATCACCGGAGTCCCGATGCGCCCCAGGTTCGTGATGACCAGTTCACCGGGCGTCCCGGCAGGAGCATGTTGGCCGGTTTCGAAATTAATGATTTCGGCGATGCACTGCGATTCCAGGACCGTCAAGTTGCCCGGATCGTCATCGGCCTCACTCGCCAGCGGACCGATCTCGGTCATCCCCCAGTGATCGAACACTCGGGCTCCCCAAGCGGATTCGATTCGCTGTCGAACAGACGGAATCGCGCCGCCCGGTTCGCCAGCCACCAGGATGGCTCGCACCGAACTGTTGGCGACATCAATACCCTTTTCGGCGGCGACTTCCGCGAGGCGCAGTGCATAAGTCGGGGTGCATCCCAGCATCGTGACCTGATTCTCTTGAATCAGCTTCAGTCGCGCCTCACTGCTCATTCCACCCGCTGCCAGGCACAGGTTGCCTTGTCGTGACGCCCCTTCGAACCCCGCCCAAAAACCCAGGAAGGGGCCGAATGAAAAGGGGAAGCACAAGCGATCATCGGGCCGCAGATTCATCAGCCGATAGATGATCGTCCAGCAATCCAGCAGCCAATTCCAACTTGCGGGAGAATCCAGCCAGCGTAACGGCTGACCAGTCGTCGTCCCCGATGTTTGATGCAGACGCGAATAATCCGTGACGGGATAAGTCAGATTCCGTCCATAGGGAGGGAACGCCACTTGATCTGCCGCGAATTCATGTTTCGAAGTGATTGGCAGCCGTCGGAAGTCATCGAGCGTCCGGATCGATGCGGGATCGATCCCTGCTGCGGAAAGCTTGGCGGTCCACCAGGGATTGCGCGGCACGATGGCCGTCAGCATTTCCCGCAGCCGAATCAACTGCCATTCCGTCAACGTCTCGCGGGACCAATGCTCGGGTTGTTCAGCGGAATTCATTCAGCAATCTCGGCACGTCTAAATATCGCGGCAGCGCATCTCGGAAGCAGTCGGCTTACTTGGACATCTTGTCCTTGGTCAGCGCTTCATACTTCGCGACCCACTTCGCAGGATCATCCTCAAACGCCGCCTTGCAACCCGAGCAACAAACCCAATAGGACTTCCCCATGTAGCTGACCGAAGTCGTCCCCAATCCCTGTGACACGACGCAGGTCTTCTCACCATAATCGGTATCGCTCAAGGCGAACGATGTCCCTTCGCGTTGAGTATTGATCGTGTCGATGCGCAGGAACGGGCTGGAACCTCGCTTGCGATCAACCTCCAGGATGTAGCGATTGTTTTCCTGTTGATTGATGACAACTCGCCACTGTTCGCCGTCGGTGTCTGCCTTAGGTTCGGTCAGTTCCAGCTTGTAAGTTCGCTGCAGCTTCTTGTCGTCACCGGCAACGTCTTGAACTTCCTGTGAGAAATTACCGCGGAAAACACGTTTCTTCCCATCACCATCGGTCGACGTGAATTCATACTCTTGCGATGCAGGTGAGAAGGTCAGCCGGCCGTCGCGAACATACTGACCCTTTTCGGATTTGATCCGAATGGCCGGTTGCTTCGGATCGGTCTTCAGATCCCAAACCCAGTTCGGTTGGTCGAGCATCGCCTTGCGAGACGTTCCGTTCCAATTGCCGATCAAGATCTGCAATGGCTTGAGAGCCGCGCGAGCCGATTCGACGCGCTCACCAGTGTCAGCCGCGGTAGTCGTGCCGGCAGACCCGTTCGCGTTAATTTCGATGGGCTTGATCGGTTTGCGTTTTGGTTTCGAATCCGACTCCCCCGACGGTTTCGCGGCCGCTGCCAGGACCTGATTCGTGGAACCGTCCGAGGTCGACGTCTGGGTCGGCGCGACCGACTTCGCGCAACCCAGCGACAAAGTACTGGCAAGCACCAGAAAATACGTGCCGATCGTGTCCCACTTCATCCGCGTGTTCCTCGGTAAAATCGTCCAATTGGCCCGCGATTAGTATAACACGGAAGCTCGAATGGCCGCTATTGCCTGATTGAACTCCGTTCACTCGCTGGATTTCCTCTTAAATCAGGTGGGACGGTGTTCATGAGGAACCGGCAAGTCTAGAATCGGCAGCCTTCGGACGCCTTTTCTTGTCCCGGAAGGAATTTTGCTCTCGTGAGTGCTTCGCCCTCGTCTCGAAAACCGCTGCTGGTCATCTTTATCACCGTTTTCATCGACCTGCTTGGTTTCGGCATCGTCTTGCCGCTATTGCCTCGGTATGGCGAGCATTTTCTCCCTTCTGATATTCAGTCCACTTCCGCCGCCTTGGCGGCTGCGGCACCAAGCGCGGCTCCAGGATACGTTGCGGCCGTCCTATCTGGACTGGCGTTCCTCTACGGATTCATGGTCCTGCCTGAGTCTCTGCGCCCGGGAGAGACTCCCAAGCGACGGGGCAACCTGTTCAATCTGATGGCCGGGCTACGAGCGATGACGCGGGGTTCGCACGCGCTGATCCTGATCGCGATTTTTCTGACGACGTTCGCATTCGCTCAGTTTGAAAGCACGCTCTCGCTGCTCACCAAACATCTGGGCGGTGTCACTCAAGAAGTCAGCCACGACTGGCGACGCGGGGCCATTCTGGGCGGATTGATGGCGTCGTTCTCGCTGATGCAGTTTCTGTTCGCGCCGCTCTGGGGCCGGCTGTCGGATCGCATCGGCCGTCGACCTGTGTTGCTCGTCGGTTTGGCGGGCTCAACGGTGGCCTACTTTTTGTTTGCAGTCGTCACTCAATGGGGCAATCGCGGTCCAATCCTGGGCCTCAGCCCGCTCGTCTGGCTGTTTATTACGCGAATCGGAGCGGGCATTGCCGGAGCGACGATATCGACCGCTCAAGCCTACATCGCTGACAGCACCGACGAAAAATCTCGTGGCAAGGGGATGGCATTAATCGGTGCCGCGTTCGGTATCGGATTCACGTTCGGCCCCTTGTTGGGAGCGGCGTTTGTCTCGGGCGATTCGGGCGGACACGGTATGAGCGATCGAGCGAATTTCCTGGTCTTCGCTTACATCGGCTTTATTCTGACGTTGAGCCAGGGACTACTCGTTCGGCGACTGATCCCGAAACTGGGTGAATTTCGCATGGCGATCATTGGCGTGGTCCTGATGACGTTAGGTCTGATACTGATCGCGGTCGCCTCGCACCAGACGTCGATCCCGCTGCTGTTCTGCGTGCTGCCCGTCGTGGTAATCGGCTATTCGTGTGCCACGCCAGCGTTACTCTCGCTGCTCTCCCTGACCTCGGGTGCCGATGAACAGGGGGAACTCATGGGGATCGGCCAGAGCATGTCATCGATGGCCAGAATCGTCGGGCCACTAGCGGGATTGTCACTCCAGCGTGGATTGGGGATTGCCATTCCGTATTGGTTTGCAGCAGCCCTAATGGCCGCCAGCATCTTCGCCGTAATGGGACTGCGATCCGCAGGCCCGCGAAAAGACCCAGCCGCAGCCGCGTGACTTCTTCCGTAAAGATAGGGGTAGGGACAGCCCATTGATTTGGGTTGCCCCTCCCTCCGAACCGGACTGGCGGATCTCCCGCATCCGGCTCTCCGGTTGATGGTTTACCTTCGTGAGGATTGGCAGGACGCAACATGGGCTGTGGTCAGACTGAACAACCCCTGAGCGGCG
>DASYEA010000075.1:0-4318 GCA_036499265.1 Schlesneria sp.
CATTGATGTTAATACTCCTGCCCATCTCGATGAAAAGCGGCGTTGGCCATCTCTCCCGTGGTTATTTGCAATGGCCATTGCGATCTGCATCTGCGGCGCGGCGAGTTGGTTCGTATTCAATGCCATGTTGTTGCCCAGTAAACCTACAGGTGGACTGTGGGTCTACGAAGGGTTTGATTACCCGCCGACATCTCCCCCTGCTCCTTTAGGGGATGGAAATAAGTGGCCGACGTCGGGCGGGATGCAGGGCTTGGCCGGTGGATTCGGCTGGTCAGAACCTTGGGAAGAAACGGCAGCGAAGGTTTCCATTCTGATCGCTGACGTGCAGGCCAATGCGTGGCGCGCGAGCGACATGCGAAAATTCGGCCCACTGGGATATACCGACGCGCAGGGCCACGTGCTGAAATCGACAGGAATCCAGCTTCGAACCGCAGCCGGCCCCACAAGTGCCACATCGCGATTGTTGAACGTCGCGGCATTTCCAGCGAACTTGTCGGATGAACATGGTCTGGGTCGCGACGGTGCTGTGCTGTGGTTCAGCTTCCTTGCTCAATCCTTCGACGGTCGTGGCCTGAACAACTTTTCATACGCTCAACTTGGAACTGACGAGGCGGGATTTCGCGTCGGCAAATTGGCGGCCGTACCGTCAGGAAACTGGTCCGCGTGCGGAATTCTGAATGGTGCCGAAACTAACGTGCGTTGGAGCGATACGCCTTCCGGTCAACCTGTTCTAATGGTCACTCGCCTGACGTTTCGACCGGGAGACGAAGAGGCCGATATCTGGATAAATCCTCGACTGGAAGTGGAACCAGAGAGCAACGCAGCCACGTTGCATGTCTCGCTGCCGGACTTTCGCTGGAAACAACTGTCCATCAGAAGTCGTTACACGACAGACTTTGATGAAGTCCGAATCGGCGGCAGTTTTCGCGATGTGACGCCAGTTCGCTGAAGGCCTTAATCAATTCATTGAGATCAATGTCTCCGTGCTGGGACGATGAACCGCCAGCATCGGCCTAACGAGATCCGAGATCGGCCCGAAGGCTGACGAACGCAATGTCACACCTGACCGCCACTAGCGATCGATGGCAAATGACCGGGGCATCAGGGCCGGGTAGTCGTTCGGCATTCATTCGTTCCCATCAGACAGTTTCTCGCGTGATGTTTCCGCCCGGCAACATGTGGCGGATTGGCAACGGCACCGTGGTGTTGATGTTGCTCAATCGCCACATCGCTTGAGATGTTCGCGAGGGGTTCACAAATTGTTTATCGAACTTAACTGCTCATTCCACTGAGGATTGCAACCAGAACTGTCCGGCTCGTTAGCGCTTTGGCATTCCATTTGTTTAGCACCTGATCAGACCGTTTCACTGACTGAACATTGGATCTCAAAACTCAAGACCTCAGTCAGTCGCCATTCGCCAAAAGCTCGACAGGATTCACTCCATGAACAAGCCCGTCATCGTCGTCCTCAGTCGCGATCAAATCATGACGTCGGAAGTGCCGGGGCTGTTTGAAGGCAAGGCGGACATTCGATCGTGCGATTCGATCGACGAACTGATCGATCTCAGCAGCAATGTGGAACCACAGGCTCTGCTGGCTGACTTCCGACGCGTTGGCAGCGGTGGACATGCTGAGAACCGCATTCTGGAGGTGCTGGCTCAGCGGTTTCCTAAACTTCGCGTCGCCATGCTGACGGCCGAAGAGTGCCCCGAACCGCTCGCCCGTCACGCGGTGATGAACGACATTGTCATGTGCCGTGGAAAGCTGGACCGAGCGACACTGTTCAAAGCGTTCCAGAATCTATTTCCCTGCGAACCAGAAGCAGAACCCACTCCCGTCGCGGCCCCCGTCGCTCGCGTGAATGCACCATCACAGACGTCAACACTGTTGCCGAATGATCTTGGTGACGACAAAACACTGGGAGTATTGACCGGGATCGGTCGCCGCTTCGAAACGAACTCGCCTCAATTGCAGCAAATGCTGCTTGACCTTGAAATCGCCGCACGTCACGACGTGACGATCCTGCTGATCGGTGAAACCGGTGCTGGCAAGACCTTCCTGTCGAAGCTGATTCATGAGGTCAGCCCACGACGTCATGAACCGTTCCTGCCGGTGGCCTGCGGAGCCTTACCGTCCGATCTGATCGAAGGCGAGCTATTTGGACATATGAAAGGATCTTTCACCAGTGCTCATGCCGACAAAGAAGGGAAGTTCCTGGCGGCCAGACGTGGGTCAATCCTGCTGGACGAAATCGATGTGCTGGGCCCTGAACAACAAGTGAAATTGCTGCGAGTGATCGAAACAGGAGAGTTCGAGCCGGTCGGTTCGAATCAGACCCAACACAGCCAGGCTCGGCTGATCGTGGCCAGTAACCTCGAACTGCAACCTCTGGTTGAGCAAGGCCGGTTTCGCCCTGACTTGTATTATCGCCTGAACATGCTGAAGTTCGTGATCCCGCCGCTGCGACAGCGACGCATGGACATCGTGCCGCTGGCCAAGAAGTTCGTCCGTCAGTTCGCGATCAAGCATGGTGTTCGCATCGAACACATCTCGCCATGCCTGTTCAGTGCCCTGGTGAATTATCCTTGGCCTGGAAACGTCCGCGAACTGGAACACGTGATCCAACGGGCGGTGATCTATTGCAACGACGGCACATTGACTCAGGCGAATCTGCCCCAGCATGTACTGTCAGGGACTGCCGGACCAACGAATGATCCGACTGTTGTCCTGGGTTACGGCAATGCTCCGGTCGCCCCGACCGCCGCGACGACGACCAATGACCGGTCTTTGGGCGGCCAGATTGCTCTAAGCGAAAAAGAAATCATCGAACAGACACTATTCAAGAATACCTTCAGCCGAACCAAGACCGCGAAGGATCTGGGGATCAGTCGAGTGACGTTGTACAACAAGATGAAGAAGTACGGGCTGCTGAGGTAGCAAAGCGAGTACGAACTCAGCAGGACAATCCAAATTAGAACGGATTCGAACTGCCACCGGCTGGTGCGGTGCCACCTTGGGCACCGGGCTTCGGTTCGTTCTTGGTGATGTGGAAGTTCTCCAGCATCATCGGAATTCGCTCGACCAGCTTTTCCTGTGACGAGATTCGATCAGGAAGAACGACCAGGACGATTGCCTGAATGTTGCCGTTCTGTTTCGCGTACATCGTGAAAGTGTAATTCGTCGTATCGTCGCGATCGGTGATTGCTTTGGGCTGATACCTGAAAACACTGTAGGACTGAACTGGCAAATATTTACCTGGTTTAGGGTGCGACTCTACTTCAGGTGTCTCGAGCTCTTTGGGTGGAATGTGATTATCGAGCGCATCACCGACTAACTGGACCATCTTCCCCAGGAACTTCAAAGCTTCGGCAGGGTCTTCACCCACGAACATCCAGTAGTTGCTGAGGACATAGATATAACCTTTGCGAGTCCCCGCCGTTCCATCGTCATTATCAACCATAAAGGGAGCTTCCCACGCAGCAACAAGTTGTTCATTGGGGAAGATCAGATTTAAGTAATCGGGCTGGCGCGGATCGACCGCCGGAAGTTCGTCCTCACCATTCTCGTTCTTGATCGGAACTGGTGCCGGGATCTGCTGGAACTGCTTGGGGACTCGCATCAAGTCGACGATGCGACCGTCTGACCATTTGGGCCCCAGATTCTGTTCGATCTTTTCGAGGTAGTTGAAGTAGTCCTTCGACTGTCGCAACCGTTGTTCGTACTGTTCGGCCCCACAACCGACGAAAGTCAGGGCCAACACCCCTAACAGCAGCGGCTTCTTAAAGGCGAGCAAATCAAACAACGACATCGCGAATTTCCTGAGTGCGAAAGATTTCAATTGGCTGGCCATCAAAAGACCGAATGACTTGGCTGAAGATTCTGCTCGAACCCGCCGCGCAGGTCAATCCGGTCGCGGGGAAGTCGACTCTGCAGGAGTTCTCAGACGGGAGCAGAACCATCGCAAGCTATTTTTTACGCCGATCGGGTGGTGGTGACTTCAACCACTCGTCCAGATCGGCCTCATTGAGTTGTTTCTGCAGATCGTCGAGGTTTTTCTGCCACTGATCGGTCGCCGCAGGCTTCGCGTCCGGGTCGTCGAGCTTGCCGATGGCATCGACATCGATTTTGCCAAATTCGTTCAGCCAATACGACGTCTCTTCTTGGGAGCTGCCCTTATTGGTCACGCTTGGTTTGGCAGGTTTTGCTTTCGCAGCTTCCCTGGTGCGAGTTGCCAGTTGCTGCAGAAACTCTTCGCTGTCGACGCTCTTGCCTCGCCGCTGCTTGGCCGCTTTTTGAAGACGATGATCGCTGGAAACCA
>DASYEA010000076.1:0-7519 GCA_036499265.1 Schlesneria sp.
CATCACCAATAGAATTGACGCATCACATTTGCCAAATCGGAGAATTCTGACGCGTGAGTCACACAACTGCCTAATTGCCGCGGGTTTCCGGAAAATGACGTGAATGATACTCCCAACAATTGATTTGAGCATACTACGTAGATACGCTCACCCCTTTCAAATTGTGGGCCACAACTAAAACGATATGAGAGGGGTATTAAGATGTCGCGTGCGCAGGTCGGCTTTAGTGTTGCCGAATTAGAGAAAATCCTGGATGAGCGAAAGAGTCAGCTTCAAGACTTGGCCAAGCGACGTGATCAAGCTCAGAAAGAACTTGATAAGATCGACACCGAGATCCAAGATCTGGTTGGCCCAGGCGGCAGCATTGGCAAATTCCGTCGGCGTCGACGTCGCGTGAAAAACGATATGTCTCTGCGAGCGGTTGTGAAGGAGATTCTGGGCAAGAACAAGAAGGGATTCACTCTCGCGGACTTGGCCGACAAGGTCACGGAAACAGGCTACAAGAGCAACAGCCGTAACTTCCGCAACGTGCTGTATCAATGCCTGTATAATACCGAAGGCATTGTTCACGACGATTCCAGCGGATGCTATCGCCTCGAAAGATAATTATCTGGGGAGCGATAGTCTTCTCGACGACCTTAACAGCCGCGGCGATTGCCGCGGCTGTTGGACTTTACGAATATGACGGGCTTGGCATCGCCTGCAAAACCGCTGCTAGCACGCAATCGGAACTTCTTGCTCAACTCAAGGACGAAGTCGACTATGGCCCTCGTAACGACTGCGAAACCAACCATCGATGACGACGACGCAATTCGTCGCGTCATGACACTCATGTCGATTCCCGGGCGCAGCCGTGAAGAGTCGCAGGTCACCGCATTTATTCGCGAGCAACTGCAAGAAGCAGGCGTACCAGCAGATTGCATGGAACTGGACACCGCCAATCGTCGAATCCCGAATGGGGGTGAAATTGGCAACCTGATTGTCAAAATCCCAGGAACAAAGCGCGGCCCTCGCCGCCTGCTCATGGCGCATCTTGACACTGTCCCAATTTGCATAGGTTGCAAACCTGTACATGAGAAGGACGTAATTCGATCCTCTGATGCTTCCACCGGACTGGGTGGGGACGATCGTGCGGGCGTTGCAGTCGTGATGACAACCGCCATCGAACTCATCAAACAGAAAATCCCACACCCTCCACTCACACTGTTGTTCGCGGTACAGGAGGAAATCGGGCTGTACGGTGCCCGCTACGTGTCGACGAAATCGCTGGGTGCCCCCAAGCTTTGCTTTAACTGGGATGGTGGCAACCCGTCATTTGTGAACATTGGGGCAACTGGGGACTATGGGATCGATATCGAAATCGAAGGACTCGCAAGCCATGCAGGTGTTCACCCCGAAAAGGGCGTTAGCGCCATCGCCATTGCGGGCTTGGCAATCGCCGACCTGACCCAGAACGGCTGGCACGGATTGATCAAAAAAGGGCGTAACACGGGCACGAGCAATGTCGGAATCATCGCTGGTGGCGAGGCGACCAATGTCGTCACTCCCTCGCTAAAATTGCGGGCCGAAGCCCGCAGCCACAACCCTGTCTTTCGGAAACGGATCGTCGCCGCCTATCGAAACGCGTTCGAAAAAGCTGCAAAATCAGTCAAATCAACAGATGGCACCACCGGAAAGGTGAAATTCTTCGCAGAGCTCAAGTACGAATCATTTCGGTTGAATGAGGACGAACCGGTCGTTTCGCTCGCAAAACAAGCCGTTGCAGCCATTGGGCTCTCTCCAGAGCTCTATGTGGGAAACGGCGGCTTGGACGCTAATTGGATGTTTGCCCACGGACTTCCCACAGTGACACTTGGGTGTGGCCAGAACGATATTCACACGGCCCGAGAATGGCTGAACGTCCCGTATTTTCTGACGGCCTGTCGAATCGGGCTTTTACTGGGGTCTGGCCAACTGGGGTAAACTTTGCGAAGGAGTCAAGCCAAGAACTGTCAAACCTGATGGCTTCCCCTTTGCGCCGGGGATCAGCAGCGGTAACATGTGACGCCATTGGAAGCAACGTTCCGGCCGCGTGGTGTTTCGCGGCATGAAGGAACGACGAATTCACGCAAGGACGCGGAAGCTGGCATGTCAATTCCGGGGAACATCCTCGAATCCGATCTTGGTGGACTGCGCGAGCGGGTCAACCAACGGCTGGCGGACTTCATCGCTCCTACGGCATCCGACTGCCCGCCTCGACTCCGCGAATCGATGGCTCATAGCCTGCTTGCTGGCGGCAAACGATTACGACCTCTTATGGTCCTGCTGACCGCGGAAGCCTGTGGCGGAAGCGTTGAAGCCGCGCTTCCCGCAGCCTGTGCGATTGAAATGGTCCATACATACTCTTTGATCCATGACGATCTGCCTGCCATGGACAATGACGATTTTCGACGCGGTCGGCCCACGAATCACAAAGTGTTTGGCGAAGCGATGGCGATTCTCGCAGGAGACGCACTGTTGACGTTGGCCTTCGAAGTCATCGCCGAACACACTCAACCTGCCGCTGTGGCGGCTGCCTGCTGTGCCGACTTGGCCAGTGCTTCGGGCTGGTGCGGGATGGTCGCGGGGCAAGTTGCCGACATCGAAGCCGAAGAATCGGCCGCCCAACGAGCCGAAAAATCGGACACAGCGACCGAACTCAAGCAATTGGAAGCGATTCATCGGCGCAAGACAGGCCGATTGCTGACGAGTGCCGTCACCTTGGGAGCGCGGGTTGCTCAGGCAGACCCAAAGTTGATCGCGAACCTGTCGCACTTCGGAAAATGTGTTGGTTTAGCCTTCCAGATTGCGGATGACCTATTAGACGTGACGGGCGATGCGGCAAAAATTGGAAAAGGCGTTTCCAAAGATGCCGCTCGCGGAAAGATGACTTACCCAGGATTGCTGGGAATGGACGCAAGCCGACAAAAAGCGGATGCGTTAATCGATGAAGCTTGCCAATTGCTGCAACCACTGGGGCCGAAAGGCGACAAGCTCGCAGCATTGGCTCGATTTGTGACTCAACGAGATCACTAGTTGTCATGACAAACATTGATTCGGAAATTGCTGAACGGATCAACCGAATTCACTGGAAAGCATTGCCATGAAGGATTTTGAACTTCTGCCACGCATCGAATCGCCGCTCGACCTTCGTGGGCTGACCGATTCACAGCTTGTGCAGTTGTCCGACGAGATTCGTGAAGCACTATGCAATCTTGTGCAAGAGCGGTCAGCACACTTTGCCAGCAACCTGGGCGTTGTCGAGCTTTGCCTGGCTCTGCACTTGGTCTTCGACTTCTCGAAAGATCGGTTGATTTGGGACACCGGACATCAAATCTACCCTCACAAGTTGATCACGGGTCGATTTGATAAGTTTGGATCCATTCGGACTCGTGGCGGATTGATGGGATTCCCCAATCCAAACGAGAGCGACTACGATCTGTTCATGACCGGGCATGCGGGTGCGAGTGTTTCGACCGTGCTGGGAATGAAAGCGGGCGACGATCTGCTTGGTCAGTCTGGCCGCAAATCAGTCGCCGTCATCGGCGATGGAGCTCTTCCATCGGGTGTCGTGTTCGAGGCGATGAACAACGCTGCCGAATTGAAGAAGGACCTGCTCGTTATTCTGAACGACAACGAGATGGGGATTTGTCCTCGCGTTGGCGGCTTGGGCAAGTGCCTGGACAAAGCTCGCGTGGCTCCGTTCTACAATGGTCTGAAGCGCGATGTGAATTGGCTGCTAAACAAGCTGCCACTGGTTGGCCAGCCCTCTCGTCAGGCGCTCGGGCAGATCAAGGACGCGATCAAGGGGTTCTTGCACGGCGGGATGCTGTTCGAAGAAATGGGCTTCCGCTACATCGGCCCCGTTGATGGTCACGATCTTGTCGCTTTGCGTGGCTACTTGGAAATGGTCAAGGAAGTCAGCGGTCCGGTGCTGCTGCACGTCTTCACGCAGAAGGGACATGGATTCGACCCTGCCTGTCAGGACCCCGTTCTGTTCCATGCGCCTCCGCCGTTCGAACGAAGCTCACGTCACGAGATCCGATCGGTCAAGAAGTCGTCGTCGCGAGCCTACACGAATTCGATGAGCGACGCGATTTACGATTCGATGCAGCGCGATCCCAAAGTCTGCGTGCTCACCGCAGCCATGTGTGAAGGAAATAAGCTCAGTCGGATTCGACAGGATTTTCCTGATCGCTTCTTCGACACGGGGATTTGCGAAGCACACACAGTCGCATTCGCTGGCGGAATGGCCAAGTCGGGCATGCGTCCGATCGTCAATATTTACAGCACATTCCTGCAAAGAAGCTTCGACCATATTTTTCAGGAAGTCGCGCTCCAGAATCTGCCGGTCACGTTCTGTCTCGATCGCGGTGGCCTGGCCGGCCCGGATGGGCCCACGCATCACGGCGTCTTCGATAACAGTTATATGCGGATCTTCCCGAACATGACGGTCATGGCCCCGGGCGATGAATTCGATGTCGCGCCAATGTTGGACTTCGCTCTGTCGCATTCCGGCCCCGTTTCAATCCGTTATCCCAAAGCCAACACCGAAAACGTCGAACGCCCCGAAGCCCCCGTTGAACTCGGTAAAGCCGAAGTCCTGCGGTGGGGCGAAGACGGCATGTTCGTGGCTTTTGGAGCACTGTTCCCACTCTGCGTGCGAGCGGCAGATCGCCTTCGTCAAGAAGGATTGGATGTCGGCGTGATCAACGCTCGCTTCGCGAAGCCTCTTGACCAGACAACAATCTTCCGTGCATTGGAAGAGTCGGGCTTCGTGATCACTGTCGAAGAAAACACAGTGTGTGGCGGATTCGGCTCTGCGGTGCTGGAAGCCGCCAATGCCGGTGGCGTCAGCACCAATAACTTGAAGTGCCTGGGAATTCCAGATCGTTTCATCGAGCACGGTGAACGAGACGAATTGCTCACAGAACTTGGCCTCGATCTCGATGGCTTGGTTGCTTCAGCCCTGGCCATGCATGAGAAAGGCCAGTTTGCCAACCGGTTGGAAGCCAAAATCGTAAGGCAATCGACTGACACGTAGCGTAAAATAAGAGATTCGCACTTTGTGACGCGGAGCGTCGCAGGAACGCCAGAAGAAGGATCTGAATGATGCACCACTCCCATAGTGCCTGGCTTTGCGTGACCTTGATTTGCCTCACGACGGCAGCGCAAGCCGGCGACAAATATCGTTTTGAAGAGCCCGTTGACGACACGCGAGTATTCGGAGTCGGAACTCGCATCGATATCAACGGAAAGACGCAGCCATCGCCGAAAGATCAGCCGCTGGCACTCGTCGCCTCGGCAGCGCTATCGTATCGGGAGCGTCGGCTATTGGGCCCAGGAACCGAGGCCGAATCGTTCCGCGCAGTTCGCGACTACGAGCAAACGCTGACCGAAATCGATGCCGGTGGTCAAAAGTCGAGCGTGCAATTAGCCGATTCGCTGAAGCTAATGGTCGCTCAAGGCCGCCCCGACGGCGTAGAACTTTATAGCCTCGGCGGCACGTTGACCTCGAACGAACTCGATCTGCTTCGCTCCCCGGCCGACAGTCTGGCACTGATGGCTCTGCTGCCAACGAAAGAAGTGGAAATCGGTGATAAGTGGCTGGTCCCCACCTGGGCCTTTCAGATGCTCACCGCAATGGATGCTGTTGTGAAAGGCGAACTCGCTTGCACCCTGGTCTCGGTCGAAAAGCAGATCGCCAAGATCAAGCTCGACGGCAAACTTGAAGGAGCGGCTTTGTCCGCCGTCAGCGAGATTACCGTGAACGGCTTCTTCGAATATGATCTGACTCAAAAATGCATTTCACAATGTGATTTCACACAGGTGGAAAAACGAGGGCTAGGTCCCGTCGTGCCCGCATTCGAGTTCACTGCGCGGGTCCGATTGCTTCGCAAGCCGGCGCAACTTCCTGGTCGGTTATCAGAGAAGAAGAATATCGAACTGGCTGCCAACGAGCCGAAACCATCCGTTCGTTTCCTGCGATTCGAATCACCTTGGAACATCGGATTCGAATATCCACGCTACTGGCATCTCTGGAAGATCCACGACAGAGCGGCCATCTTCCGGTTGATAGATGAAGGGAACTTCGTCGCCCAATGCGACTTGGCGCCGCTGAATCAGGCAAAACCGGGCGAGCATCTGGCGGAAGCCGTGTTCGTCCGAGACATCCAGACGGCAATGGGTGAGCGAATCAAGTCGATGGGAACTGGCGAAGTGATCTCCACAGCAGATCGTCGCTTCATCTATCGTATTTCGGCGACGGGAGCGGAAGGCGATCGGCAGTTGACTTGGATTTTCTACCTGATCGCCGATCACACGGGCCGTCAGGCATCACTTTCGGTTACGGTGGATACTGCGCTCGTCGAAACATTGGCGAATCGAGAACGAGAATTCGTCAACAATCTTCGGTTCGGACCGGCCCCTGTCACTCCCACGGCACGGACGACAAGCCGATAGCCATCAGTATCATTCAATGCGTCGCCCGCGACCATATGGATAGCGATTGGTCCCAGTTGATGGCTGGATAACGCCCCGCTGCGTTACGCCGCATGGGATAGGTTTTTCGGCCCTTCGCTTCCAATCCTTACAGTTCGCAAAACCCCTCTTGTCCGGCATTCGGTACCGAACTAACATCCCGCCGCGCTTTCGTTTGGCGTAAGTCCAAGTTCTGGTAGCCCTTCAAGGCACGGTATGATCCGCGCCAACCTCAGACGCATTCGTCACATCACATCCGCCGTGGTCCTCTTGGGACTATCGTTGTGCGGAGCCGAAGTCGGTGTGCGCATTTATGAGGTCACTCACGGCAAATCGATCAGTGAGACAACGCAGGCCGAATGCCTCGTTGATCCCACACAGTTGACGGTTCCCTCGTGGCAAACCAATTTCGAGTTGAAGCCGCATGCGGTCGCCGAGGTGAAGTGCCGCGACTCCAAAAGTAAGATCGAAGTTCGAACGAATAGCCTGGGGCTGCGAGGTCCCGAAGTTGCCATTCCAAAGCCGCCTGATACCTACCGTATTGTCGTATTAGGTGATGAAGCGATCTTTGCGCCGGAGACTTCGGAAGATAATCACTTGGTCCGCCATCTTACGGACTTACTGCACCAACGGACTCAACTCAATGTCGAAGTCATCAACGCCGGAATCCCAGGCGCCTGTCCACTCACCGAGTTCTTGCTGTTAAAGCAGAAGTTGCTCGCCATTCAACCGGATCTAGTGATCCTGCACTACGACTGGTCCGATGTCATGGATGATCGGCAATTGCGCCGACGCACGAGAAGCGACACTCAGGGCACGCCAGTGTCATGCGCGCATGTCAGCCTGCATCCAGCCAATCGAAAACTGCATCCATTGGATCACCTTCGGCAACAGTTTCGCCTGGTCGATTGGGGATTGATTGTCGCGGGCGAGCAGTGGAAGCAACAGATTAGCAAGCAGGCTGCAACAAGCCGCGACATGGGAACGAATGCATATGCATGGCTGCGCAAGGAGCAACTTC
>DASYEA010000077.1:0-2347 GCA_036499265.1 Schlesneria sp.
GACCGCGCGGCGAGAGTCTTCGCGGTTGATCAGTCGACAGATTGCCAAGCTCGCGGACGGCGCGTCAGTTATTGTCACCGGCGACTTCAATGCTGGCGAAGGGAGCCCGCCTTATCTAGCGTTGTTCGGGCCGGTTGATAATCAACTCGCTTCCATCGTGGATACCTTTCGAGTCGTCAATCCTGACCGCAAACCGATTGAAGGGACATTCACCGGTTTCAAAGCGGAGACCACGAACGGCGACCGCATCGACTGGATCGGTGTTTCTCGCGACTGGCAGATTCGATCCGCCACGATCGACCGAACATCACGCGACGGTCGAACACCATCCGATCATTTTCCAGTGACAGCGATTCTTCGCCGGAAGCAACCGAATGTCGTTCGGAAGGCCGATGAACATGCGCCGCCCCTGTTTGGCGGCGACTATCAGGTCAAATCGTTTCTGGACATCCCCTACTATGAAGGAAAAGATGCCAGCCCGCGTAAGCACAAGCTGGATCTGTACATCCCCATCGGTGCCAAAGATTTCCCTGTCTTGTTCTTCGTGCATGGTGGTGCCTGGACCAGCGGTGATCGTAAGCTCTACGCCAATATCGGGAAGGTTTTCGCACGGAACGGAATTGGAACCGTTGTCACCAGCTATCGATTGACCCCTGCGGTCCGTCATCCAGGTCACATTGAAGACGTCGCCAAAGCGTTCGCCTGGACATACAAACACATCGCCGAATACGGTGGCCGGGCGGATCGCATCTTTGTTTCCGGCCAATCGGCGGGGGGACATCTGTCGGCACTGCTCTGCACTGACGAGAAATACCTCAAAGCGGAAGGTTTGTCGTTCAAAAACGTCCGCGCCGCGATCCCCATCAGCGGGATCTACTCGTTCCGCAAAGGCGAACTCGCATTCATCATCGGCAACACGCAAGAAGCAGCAGATAGTGCTTCCCCCATGAAACATGTCTCCGGTGACGAGCCGCCGTTTCTCATCCTGTATGCGTCCAAGGATCTGCCGCTGTGCGATGTCCGGTCTCTCGAACTGTGCGCGTTGTTGAAGAAAAACGGCGTGGAAGCCGATTGCTTGCAGATTCCTCATCGCAATCACTTGTCAATCATCTTCCAGCCAATGCTGGGGGATCGCGATACGACCGTGCAAACGATGCTGCGATTCATCGCGAGCCATTCCGAACTGGAGCTCAAGCCACGAACGTCCAGCCAAAATTCCTACGTGTACTGTTCGGCCGCCAAAGATCAGTCGATCGTCACGTATCAACTTGATTCCGAGACAGGTCGACTGACGAAGCTGGCCAGCCTCGTCACCACTGGCGAACCGGGCCCCTTAGTCCCATCCCCCAACGGTGATTTCCTGTTCGCATCGATCCGCTCCACCGGTCGCCTCGCGAGTTATCGCATCAATCCAGCGACCGGAAAATTGACCGCCATCAATGAGGTTGCCGCAGGCGACAATCCGGCTTACATCACAGTCGATGCCACCGGCCAATACCTGCTGACAGCCTACTACACAGCAGGCAAAGTCAGCGTCCACCTGATTGCCGAGAATGGTTCGCTCAGTACGCAGCCCGTTCAAGAACTGATGACCGCAGCAAATGCACATGCGATTCAGCTCGACGCGAGCAATCGATTCGCCTTCGTCCCTCACACGGGCCCGAACGTGATCTTCCAGTTCGACTGGAACTCCGAAACCGGCCTGCTGACCCCGCAAACGCAGCCAAAGCTGGATCGGCCAGCTCAAACCGGCCCACGTCACCTGGCCTGGCACCCGACCAAGCCCATCGCCTACATCGACAACGAACAGGGCAGCAGCGTCACCGCGTATCTTCTCAACGACGACGGAGCACTGGAACCTGGCCAGACCGTTTCAACATTGCCTGCAGACTCTCAAGTCCCGAACAGCACCGCTGAAATCAAAGTCCATCCCAACGGACGATTCTTGTACGTCTCCAATCGCGGCCACGACAGCCTGGCCGTCATCAGCCTCGACGCAGCCGGAACAGCAATGAAGTTCGTGGCCACAGAACCAACAGAAAAGACCCCACGATCATTCGACCTCGATCGCGACGGACGATTCCTGCTAGCCGCCGGAGAAAGCTCAGGCCGCCTGGCAGTCTACCAAATCGATCAAACCTCAGGCCGCTTGAAGCTGACTCACACCGAAGAAGTCGGACCCAAGTTGTGGTGGGTTCAGACCTTTGATTTGAAGTGACCGAAGCTTCAAGATGTAGACGCGACATCTGAAATGGAGTGGATCAAGGCAGTCCTCAACAAGGGCCGAGGAATTTTCTCCAAGAGGGCAGAAGCGTCAGCTAACGAAGTTCTAGGTAGTCTCCAGCAA
>DASYEA010000078.1:0-4626 GCA_036499265.1 Schlesneria sp.
CAGCAGGCATGCGTGCACCGGGCATGCTAGTGATGGCACGAGATTCATCGGGAGCCATTTCAGGGGCTTTATCGATGGAGACTTGCTCCTGGCCCTCTTCACGCTCAGCGATCGGCACTCGTCGTCCAGACTTTGGTTTCGGAGTCGGGTCGCCAACCGCGATGATCTGCATCTGACCCTGGCCCTTGCCAACATTTGTTGCACTGTCGGAGACAGTGCCTCGAACTCTCACCTGGCCCTGCTGCGAGACATTCCAGGCAATCTGCCCGTTCGACTTTGGCGTGACCTCCACCGGTTCCCAATCCTGGCTCCCTGGTTGCAGGTATTCCAGCTTAAGAGTCGTGGGATCAAGATGAGCGTCAGCGGCGTTCCAAGAGAGCTGAACACGGCCAGCAGAAAGTTGTTGCAGGGTCAAATCGAGGATTGGTGCTGCGGTGTCGACCTGTACGATTAAGCCGGTCTCGTAGCGGCCGACAGGTGGATGCACCTGATTACGGCCGTCGACTGTTTTCACGGCAAACCAATACTCACCGTCACCAGAAGTTTGATACTCGAATTTTGCGGATTCGGGTGATAGAGCCTGAGCGAGTTCCCAGTTAACGCCACCATCTCGCGAGACGTGTAGTTGCAACTCGCGGGCATTGAGTCGCTGTAGGGCCGCAGGCTCGATTTTGAAGGGGATACGGAACCGAGTCTTGTTGGTCATGATCGGTTGTGGGGCGGCCGCAAATACCGACTGCTGCCCAATGAGCAGACCAGCCAGCATCAGCACTGCCGTCAATCGGCGATCCATGCCGCGTCTCCTGTCGATGTTCGCACCGCGGACGATACTGCATCGCATCAACTCGAATCCCTGCATTACGATGTCGGTGGGCCATTGCTTCCCGAAATCGGAATCTGTCGGGCTGCGCAACGGCAAACCGTGGAGACAATCCCCTGTTGTCCGTATCGGCGATTCCGACAATACGACTTGAATCGAGCTGCCCTGGTTCAGCGGCTTTGACGAATGTAGGGATTAATATGAAGTTGAGATTGTGGCGTGCAACATATTTTGGAGTAATAGGTTGCGGCAGATACAGTTGTTGGCGGCGTGCAAGCAGCCATGCCAAAACCTCATCAGTCCCCTGAGTCGCATCTGTCCAATTGAATTTGGGGCCTGATGGGCCCGACGACGCGAGGGGCGACAGCCCCCGCAATCAACGAATGCCCGTGGTGCTCAGCGTTGAGGGGCTGCCGGTCTGCCGCTTGGAACAGGATAGAGGCAGCAGTTCATCGGGCATATGTCGTGATTGGGACCGAAAGAGCCGATGGCGCGACGATTCGTCGTTCGGCCCAGCCGTTCTTCAATAAGTTCACGGATCATTGAGACAAAGAGGGGGTGAGTTCCAACGCTCGCGGCGCGGGACATCGCCATCCCGAGTTCCTCACACAACACTTTGGCTTCTTCATCCAAATCGAATAGCACTTCCATGTGGTCCGAAAGGAAACCCACAGGAGCTATCACTAATGAGCCGACGCCCTTGCTGTGCAAAGCACGAATGTGATCACCGATATCGGGTTCCAGCCACGGATCACTGGGCCGACCGCTACGGCTTTGATAGACCAACTGCCAACGGTCAGATGGAACGTACAATTCGTTCGCAATCAGGCGGCATGTTTCCGTGAGTTGAGCAACATAGTTGCAGTTGTCTGCCATCGACTTCGGAATACTGTGAGCCGTAAATGCGATGTTCGCATTGTCTGGAACATTGGCCAGGGCCGCTCGAATATGGTCAGCGTTGGCGGCAATGAAATCGGGATGATTATAGAAGACTCGCAGCTTGTCGACTCGCGGGGCGCTTTCGCCGACTTCGGACTGCGCTTGCTGGATGTTTTCGCGATACTGACGACACCCCGAATAAGAACTGTACGCGGAGGTGAAGTAGGCGATTGCGTGCTTGATTCCATCGTCTGCCATTTGACGAAGCGTGTCGGCCAGCATGGGATGCCAATTCCGATTGCCCCAGTAAATGGGGAGATTGATCCCCGAACGAGCCAGTTCGGACTGCAAGGCGGCGATCAGATCCCGGACCTGCTGATTGATCGGGCTGATGCCATCAAAGTGGTAGTAGTGCTCGGCGACTTCCAACAATCGTTCGCGTGGAACTGGCTTGCCGCGCAGGACATTCTCAAGGAAAGGGATGACATCGTTACGTTGTTCCGGCCCACCGAACGACACGATGAGGATGGCGTCATAGGTCTCAGTCACAAATCTACCTTTGAACAGGTGCGGCGGGCGTCGCAGGAGCCGGAGTTACAGTGGCCGCCGCTGCTGCCTGGGCGGCTTTGGCCGCATTCGCGGCGTTCGTCGCATCATCGGCGCTCTTTTTCATGCGGTCCAAAAACTGCCGAGTGATATCTTCTGGCGGGGCGGATTTTTCGGGAAGGATGAAGTTGAAGTCCTCATCGTTGATGGGAGTGTCAAATTCCACCGCTTTGAACTTCAGGGTGACCATGGGCCGGTACACCTTCTTGTCCTTTTCCAAGATTCGTTTGATATACGAAATACGGACCGGAAACATCGTTTGTGGATCGACCCAGACCCGGACGAGGTCGGGAACATAGGTCGGCAGCAAATCGTCTTTGCCTCGCGGCCAACGCGCGACAACTTCTGGTTTCCATCTTCCCTGGACAACCATCCGGGTGCCTTCGTCGCTGGATTCCTCTTTCATCGCGTCGAATGTCATCGTTCGTTCGAGCGATGCCAATAACGCGGTGATACCTCCCAGACCCAACTCGGCCGTCAGAACGACATCTGGAGCACTCCGCAAACCAGCGACGGCGGCTTTGATCTGTTGTACGTCACGGTGGGTGACTCGTGTTGAGTCCGCGATCTTGACCATGCTCCACAACTCTTTACCGTCGCAGATTTCGAGCAGCGAACCGGCTACACCCTGATTTGGCTGGATCGTGTACTCGAGACGTAACTTCTCACCGCAACTGAGGTAGTGGCCAGAAATCTGAAATTGCTGGGCTCCAATTGAAACGGTTTGTTCGACCTCCGCTTTGATCGCCGTGCGGGCGTAAAGCGATTCATGGAGCTTCTTCATGAAGTCGGTCGCCGCTTTGGCGACCGCAGGGTCAGGTGTCTTGACTGCGTCGGCAGCCATAGCTGCAGCGGGTTTAGAGTCGCCCTCCCTCTGCAAGGACTGAATCCCCAGCCAGCCGATCCCGCCGAGCATGAGCGAAAAGGCGAGTCTTGCCGAAATTCGGGTGAGATTGCGCCAAGAATTCGGAATATGCCGGATTTGCCAAAGATACAAGGCGATTCCTTCCGAAAAGAGAACAGACCAAAGTACGAACAGTCCCGGTTCTGGACAGCCTTCGCCTGAAGGCTGTCATTGTATCCGGAATTGCCAGTCGCGGTCGACGGAGAAACTGGTTGATCTCGCTGTCAGCCGGTCAGCGTGGGTTGATGATTCAGAAAACCATGGCGGAACGTTGACCGCTGGTGGAGAGCACGGGATTCGGCAGGGACAGCCGATTCGAGTTGATGCAGGAGTATTTGACGAATGTACGTCAGTGCCTCTGCATGCGGCGAGTCGCAGTGCCTATTTCGGAGAGGGGTCGCGATGAAGTACTACTTTCTGGCTCTGGGCACGGTCGTCGTCGTGTGCGTCGGCTGCGCTATGGATGGAAGTCATTTGACTGACAAGGGGGAGTATCACGCTCCACCTGCCGCCATGATGGCTCGCCCTGGACCAATGGTCGATGGGCCCGGGCCTGGCGTGATTCCGCAGATGGCGATGGGCGGCGGACCAGGGATGTGGGGTTGCCCTCCGGGCGGTCCCGGCATGGGCATGCCGCAGGCTCCGGCGACAAGCCAGATTCGGTTTGTGGGCCCAATTGGCCTGCACATTGGTTGGCTGATTCCGAATGGCTATGCAGAAAACCAATTGGTTGCCCCTGCGAGCTACAACTTCTTCCAGGGCGGAACCTACCGTCTGAAGATTACCAACCTGCCAGGACGCGACGCCGGTGGTCAGGATCCAGTGGCCTTGTATCCAACCTTGCAGGTGTATCCAACTCATCCGAACACGGAAGCCTATCTCACGCATAACAGTGTGCCGATTCAGCTGACCGAAGAAGACCTGGAACAAGTCGAAAGCAACAACTTTGTGACCAAGGTCATCTACCTACCGGATGCAAAGTACCAGGAACTGGCGATTGCCAACGTCGAAACGCTGGTTTCGACCCGCCTTGATCCCGGTGTCGACCCGATCCAGGAAGCTGACAAACGCGGGACGATCATGGCTGTGCTACGAATGGGTAACAAAGACCTGGGATCTGCAGGACCAGTCGCTCGACCAATGGCTGGTATGGGCCAAGACGAACTCGATCAAGTGTCACACCAAGTTGACGGCGACAAGGGTGAGTTGATGCCTCCAATGCCAATCGGCCCAGCCGGTCAGTCCACACCTGGAATTCCTGGTGCGATGATGATGGCAGGCTCCGGTTACCCAGGTGCTCCGATCTCGGGCGTGAACATGCAAGCTTGGGGAATGCCAATCACCGGGACGCCGATTGGCCTGCCAGGGCCGTCGCATCTGCCGCTCGGCGGACCAGCAATGCTGCAGTCGCACACCG
>DASYEA010000079.1:0-2319 GCA_036499265.1 Schlesneria sp.
GAAATCCAAAACGAGCAGAATTGCGCACGGTCATTTAGACGATTCTAAAGAGACGGCCCCGATTCCGAAATGACGAACGCTAAATCCTGACGACGCCGTCGCGAAGGGTGTCGTGCAGCCTTCAGAACGACATGAAGATCAATACCGCTTCGTCAGGCCGCGTTATTCGAAATTCGTCCAGCCGCGCTGATCGTACCATGGACCAGTTTTCAATTGATCAAGTACCGGACGAACATAGCTAACGACCTGCATTGGTAAGCTTGAAATCGAAAACCAGGCGGCATCGTCACATTTGCCAAGCTCTGCATTTGTTGCGGAACCGACCCAACGTTCGGTCTTAAAGAAAAGATTGATTGCTACGCCCGTTGAGAATCGCCGATGCATACAACCGACAAATTCTAAGTCGTCTTCATCGATGAGAATCCCTGCCTCCTCAGTCGCTTCTCTGACAGCGGCGGTCTTGGCAGGTTCATCCGCATCGACATGGCCAGCAATGACGGTGTACGCGCCGTCTTCGTATCCCGTCGAGAAACGTCGAAGCAGGAAAATTTCATCGTTTCGGAGTAAGCAAACGTGGACTCCGACTACTGCCGTCTGGTGCATTGTGTTTCCACGCCCGGAAAAAAGGGAATCGACTGGATCACTCTTCATGGCCTCGGCGCCCCCTATCTCATCTGAGCAACCAAAAATGAAACCCAATTCTAACCTGAAGCTGCGCGGTCAAGGAATCTGCGCTCCATCTTGACTGTATTGCACTACGCAATACAATGCCGTCAAGGAGACGCATGATGAATAAACGCCCTGCAACGAAGGTGACAGTCAGCCCGCTGATGGTTCGGCTCGATGCGGAAAGTAAGCAGGCTCTTACTGCCGCCGCGGAGTTGCGGAGGATCAGTGTCAGCGACTATGTGCGAACTGTGACCGTGGCCCAAGCTCGGCGCGAAGTTGCGAGCGCTCGCGATCAGACGATTCTGCTCAGTCCCGATGAGCAGTTCGCCTTCTGGCAGGCTCTGAATGCCCCCTCGAAACTCACTCCAGCCCAAAAACGGCTGGGAGCGATCATGCGGGGCGAGAAGTGAGTGGGGTTGTGTTTCCTGCAGGCTTCTCGCTTCAATCGCTCCAGCGAAGCCATCCGCGTTCCACGTTCGACTGTGGGCAACGTGACGTCAACGACTGGCTGCGAACCAAGGCCTTTCAAAATCAGGAAAAGCGGTTGTCCGCGACCAAGGTTCTGCTGGATCAAGATGGCGGCATCGCTGGCTTTTACACCCTCGCCACGGGTCAGGTCGACTTCGGGGATCTGCCGTCGGAACTCGCGCGCAAGCTGCCTCGGCGAGCGTTGCCCGTCGCAATCCTGGCGTGGCTGGGGGTGACCCAGGCTCACCAGGGGCAGAAGCTGGGCGATCTGCTGCTCGCCAAGGCATTGCGAGATTGCCATGAGGCAGGCCAGACTTTTGCATTTGTCGCCGTCATTCTGGACTGTGTCGATGACGGAGCCAAGGCGTTCTACCAGCGCTGGAACTTCGCCGAGTTACCCGGCAGTCCGTTCCGTCTGTTTGTAAGTTCGCAGACTCTGTCCGCCATGATGACGCCACGGTAATCGACATCTGAGATGCATCGTCAGAAGCGTCACTTCTGCCCGGGCTATGTGGCGAACTCGACGCTGCCGGGCCTGGAAATAGATTTCTTCCTTTGGTGGTTGCCTCGAGTTGCCATCCTGAAGCAGTCATTGGATGTTCTCATAGAACAACTTTGGTTGACTGTGCGATGTGCAGTACGGAGTCGCGGCTCCGAGGATGGTTGCTCTCTTTTCCCATTGCAGACATAGTGTCTAAATGAACACCGCTTTTCCATGCATTCATGTCTGACACCAGTTCTGCTCACTGCCTTTCAATCGGATCGCCATCGTGTCCAGCCGCAAGCCGGGATATTTGTTCGGCATTTTGTTGTTGGCGGTGCTCTGTTCTTTGCCGCAGTTGTTTCTTCTGTATCACATCATCGCGAGCGGTCGGTACGACCAGTTCCTGCCTTCTCAGATGTTGCAGGAATGGGGTCGCGTGCACCGGTACGAAGACTTAATCGGTCACCTCTGGCAGGATCGATTCGTCCACTTCGGCTATCACAGCCCAATCAACGGTGTCACACCTTGGACATTGAATCTGATCGACCCGCGAACCAGAGTCGCAACAACGTTGACTGGAGAGACGCCCGGGAGTCAAGGGCCTCAAGTTCTTGTTTTCGGATCTCGCCTCTGGGTGATCGGGGCTAACTCTGCCGTGGAATTGGTCGACGGAACGTTCCAACCTTCCTTGATGGTTC
>DASYEA010000080.1:0-3638 GCA_036499265.1 Schlesneria sp.
CCTTCAAGGCGAAGATGCTGGCCCCAAAAGATTTGGCCTGAAACTCCAGCCAGTCCTCACGCGGTCCGGATTGTAAAATCTCCCGCGCCTCCTGGAAGGGGCCAAATTCCACCGCCTCATAAGCCCATTCCGCCGTGCCCCAACGGTACATATAACGCTCGTCGGACTGATCCACCTTATTGCGTTTGATGGTCGCCTGATATCGTTCTTCCGAATTGGCCGAAGGGCAGACACAGTCCCCGTCGGCGTCATACAACGCGAATGCGTAAAACCGCTCGCCCGCATGCTGAATTCTCAATGTATTGAGCGTTTCGCGAACCGCCTCCTTGAGTAGAGATTTCACTTTTTGAAAATCGATCTCCATTTTCAACTCCTCTGAGTGCGTGCGATTCAACTGTTGGCGACGAAGCGTCGACCACTGCGACCCTGCCGACGTCCCCGCAACTCGAGAGTTAGAAGCGTACACCAGCCGTGAGTGCCTGAGTTCATCGGCTCGCTGCACTCAGTTTAGTATACATCGGCGATTCGACCCGCTCGTAAGTAAATGGCCGTCCAGTGGCCTTCAACGCTTCCGTCAGATCATGGTTGCCGCCCAAGATGACGATGGCAACCGGACCACCAGCCATGAGTCTACGAACCACCTCGGTCTCTCTGGATTTGTTCGCTGCTGAATGATAAAGGAGACATGCCCATTATTATCGGTAAATGGGCCTGTCCCCTTTTTTAAGCCGAATTCCCATTCCGCCTTCGCGGCTTTCTCCGAGCATTGATGTCGCGCACGATTTTTGCGAGCGCGGAATCTGCTTGAGTGTAGAGGTCATTCAGAATGCGTTCGATGATGTCGAACCCATCAAATACATCTTCATAGGTGACAGCACCCGGGTGGCTCCCGGCATTGCCCAAATGCTTCACGGCCATTAAGCGATCACACAGATCTTTTAGCTTCGGCTTCGTTGCTTTCAGTTTGACGATTCGTTCATGCAGAGATAGCCTCAACTTCTTTCGGCGACCACTCGCATTTCGCTTAGACAGTGCCGTCTTGGGAACCTTTAAGATTGTCATGATTAGCTCGGCTGCCTGCCGAATGTGATTGAGGCACGCCCCGTCATCACTCCAGAATACGAGAAACGCCGCTCTAATTTCGGTTGTCACTCCTTCGTCGCAATTTGGAGGAATGGAAATGACTGGGAGCGCAGGAACTGCCATCTTGATGCGATAGTAGCTAACCAGACCACGCTTGTCGCAAAACTGGACATGATAGTTTCCAGCAACGGCAACTGCTTCGCGGCAACTATTGCAATGAAAAATGCAAGCTACGACCCCTGTCTGGTGCTCGTCTCCGTCATGTGGATCGCGGTTGCACGACTCAGCATCCGGAGAGAAAACGTGGTGATGCTTTCTGATTCCGAGAGCTGTTTGACCGCACTTTGGACAAGGCCAGGCCGGAACGTCGTCACTATAAAATAAGCTCTGCCATAGATCCCTGTTAACGGCCATTTCCACTTCGCCTTTATAGTAATGCCTTATTTACTCTGTCGCATGCCGCCACAATCCTGCCGGAAGCGTTCGTCCACGCAGACTACCGCGGAATCTTTCCGCAATCCAGCAACGATCTCCTGATCCGTCAATCGCCTTGTGGGTACCGAATGACTACAGTTTCGATCCGAAAGGGCCATCATGAGTCTCAATGAATTTACACCACAACTGCTGTTAGGGTTAATGGGCGGCGGATTTGCGAGCAGTGTAATAAGCTTGTTTAACTCCGCCGCGCGTCGAGCCGACTATCTCGAAAAGCAACCCCAGAAACTCTAGGACCCATTGTGGTGCTTGGTTTCCCTGGAGACTTCAATCATCCAACACTCGAGAAAGTTCGACGATGCGTTCACTACTGGACCAGTAAACGGACGCGTCCCATTTTCCGAGCCCGAACGATTACAATTCAGTGACCATGACCTTAGCAGTTGAGCCACCGCATGAAAGGGCAGTGTTATGGAACCGACTATGATTTGTCGCTCCGCACTTTGTAGGAAAGAGTTTGAAAAGCGAAGAGCACATTGCCCGCATTGCGAAGCACCGGGGGTCACAATGCTCTACCGATACAGGTCCATCAATAACTTCCTTTGGCAAATGCTCGAAACTCAAAAGATGTTCTCGTCAAAGGCAAGTTCTCTCAATGACCCCTTTGAGTTCGCGTTTCATTGGGCTGAGAAAGCAATTGGCGGCATACCGCTGATCCCAGCCGAAGTGGCGAAAACACACGATGACATGAAACAAATGCGAGTCCTGTGCTTTTCCGAAATCAATGACAGTATCTTGATGTGGTCTCACTACGCGGACTCGCACAAAGGTGTCTGCCTTGGGTTTGAAAGAACTGCTGATCCTGACAATGGACTTGGCAATTACGGCGTGTCCATACCGGTTGTGTATAGAGATGACAACGCGCTTCAATCCTTCCAGCCGCTTGAACTAGACCAGAAAGCCACTTCCAAGATTCTCACAACAAAATCGCTAGTGTGGTGTTATGAGAAAGAATGGCGACTCATTTCAAGGCCGGAGGCCCCAGAGATGGATTATCCAGCTCCTCTTCGTGAGGTGATCTTCGGGCTTTGGACAACGAACGATGACCAGCAGCGAGTCAAAAGCTTGCTCGGTGACTCCGTTGCCTATTTCAAGGCAACAATGAGTGAAAGATACTACGCCTTGAACATCGATCGAATCGAATGAGAGATCCCCGGAACTCGGAAAGTCTGACATTCGCATCACCCGACAACTTGTCTCGCGGCAGATGTCCAGCCGTGATGTCACCAGACTGGAAGCGGCAACCAACCGAATAGCACTCCAGCGACCACTAGAACGACGAGTAAGCAACCGAGCCATGCAAGAGTCCAGTTCGCAATCCGAGCTATTCCGTCGCCGTCGTCACTCATTGATTCACTTAGCCAACCGGCTCGCAGGAGGGGACGGGTCCATTATTGGGAAATGCAGACCGGTAAGGGGACCTGTTCCCTTTTCCGAGCATTGATTGGTAAGTTTGGGCTGCTGTTTACGCGCTAAAGGAGTCCGAATGTATAAGACAGTCTGCTGGATGTTGACCGCAGCATGGACTTGCATGACGTTCGGAGCAGTCATCAGTAACTCGCCGAGTACGCTGCATGCAGCGGGTGGAACTTCGATCGTGGCGACGAAGGGCGAGCCTGCATATCTCTCGCCGAGTTGGCCGGCAGGGACGAAAGATCTGGTCGATAGCCCGCTGCGTACGACCGGCTGGAATTCGTGGTTCTCCGAATGGCCCAACGACGTTCATCAGTATGCATTCGAGTTCACAACGACTGCGGAGTTGAATGGACTGATTGATAAGCTGGCGGCGATCAAGACGGATCTGCGTCAGATTCATCTCTCGTATGCGAAGGAACCAGCCGGACTGGGTTGGGTTACTTCCTTGCCGCAAGGGAACAACATTCCCGCGATCTTTTCGATCGGCAATCAAAAGCGAATCGACGAATGGTACAAGCAGGTTCGCAAGCCATTCGGACAGATCGAGTTTACGGCCGCACCGGTTGCGGTCCCTCCCACACTGACCATTTTTGTCCAGAATAACTCAGTCAAGCTCGATGATCTGAAGATCCCATCCGAGATCG
>DASYEA010000081.1:0-2579 GCA_036499265.1 Schlesneria sp.
TCATGACGGCATACAGCGCGACGGCGACGGTTCCAGAGACCTCAGGCAGCAAAGTGTAGCCATAGCCGCTGGAAAGCTGGGCGGTGGCACCATCCGTCGAAAAGAGTTCTCGAACAACGTACCAGCGCGGCAGAACCATCCCCATCAGGGCAATGGGGAACACCATCCGCAGCAATGCCATGGCATAGGGAACTTCCATCGCAAAGAAAAAGCGATCGACTCGTGCCCGGAACCCGTCGTTCTGCGTTGTCATTCTGCGGCCTCCTGCCTGCAAGATCAGATTGTATTGAGTCGATCAGTTCGCGTTGGGATGCAACCATGGCAGATCGGATTCGGTTGTTTCGACTGCAGATGCCGACCCTCTTGCTGTTCGTTGAGTGGGGTCAACGGCATAGAACGGCTTGCCACGCACCGAATCCGCCTTCAGGCGTGGGTTGTCCGTCACAGCGAGATTCGTCAGGTACGTGATGTAGTCGCCGTTCCCCTTCATGACCATGCCTTCACTGTCGAACGTCGCCTTCAGCCAGAAATAGCTGTGAGGATCTTTTTCTTCGTCGAAACGTGCGGCCCACAGGTGGTCGGGAAGGTTGTACTTCTTCGGCCAGGTTTCCTCGAGCAGGATAAACTTCGTAATGGGCTCGTGATCAGTATGTCGCAGCGTGTTTTGTGCGATCTTTGCATGGGCGTTACCGATCGCGTCGTACTGATCGCGTTCCAGGTCGCCGTAGGGAGAGAACGTGTTCCAGGGCGGCGGGCAAAGGCGATAGTGGGTCCCACTTTCCCCCTCGGCCACCAGGTGATAACGAACCTCATGAGCCGACCATCCGCAGAACATATCCCAGACGAAGAAGTACACCGCGGGATGAGAGGACATACCAAAATTCATGGCATGGCATCCAACTCCCAAGGCCAATGCCGTCAGGTATGAACCAATTATGAGCTTGGCCAACCAGCGTTTCATGCGTGCTCCTTCCGTGGAACGTCTGCAGCAGACAACTGGCGACTAACAGGCCTTTTCTGCCGGTTGTCGCAGTGCGGGAGCTTATTGATCTCAGGCAATGGGTCAAGACCAACTCGCAAGACTTGGCCACTGTCGGCCCATTTTCTGTACAGCGAGTTTTCGCACTCAACATGGCGGCGCTTGCCAAAACCGGAGTCGATCTTGACCGACTTCAGCAATTTTCCTTAAATCCCGTCCGCTAAATGCCCCCGGACGTTTTGCAATTGCCAAGCAAACCCTACCTATCACCGCATCGCCGCGGGACGCAATGACTTTTGATCGTTATCTGCTGCGCAGCTTCTTCCACACGTTTGGGGTGTGTTTCATCGCCACATTCGGGTTGGTGATCATCATCGATCTGCTGGAGAATCTTGACGAATTCCTGACGCGCAACGGCGACAAAGGCACCTCGTCACTATTGAAGTCGATTGCCGAGGTCTACGCGTATCAATCGATCTTCTTCCTCGATCGAGCCGGTCCCGCACTCACCATCATTTCTCTGATGGTTCTGTTGGTCCTGCTTCAGCGGAGTGGCGAACTTCATCCGCTGCTGGCAGCGGGTATTCCCATGTATCGCGTGCTGACTCCGCTGATCATTGCCAGTTCGGGCGTCTACATCTTGCTGGCACTTAACCAGGAGTTCGTCGTCCCCCAGATTGCGCACGCGGCGTACGAATCACGCGGAGGTGGCGCTGCCACGCGACACGATGTCGAATCCTTCACCGACCGTACAACGTTAATCTCGCTCGACGGCCGAGGGATGCGCTTGTCCAGTCGCACGATCGATCAAGCATCGTTCGTGCTTCCGGCTCCTAGAATGGTGAGTGAAATGACAACCCTCGAAGCACCGACCGCAACATTCTTTCCGGCGCGTGGCAAACGTCCAGCAGGTTGGCTGCTTCGAAATGTGTCGCCAACACCCACCGAATTGAAGCAACGGTTGACCGAGGCCGGACGCGAGACGGTCTGGCTGCCTGCGAATACTCCCAATGTCTTCGTCGTTTCCTCCGTGACCGCCGACCAACTGTGTCAACGCAGTTCCAGCTACTCGCTGCTCTCCACGACGGAATTGCTGCAACGAATTCATTGCCCCGCATTCGGTTTGGTTTCTGTCCATCGACTGGTGCTTCATTTACATGCTCGGCTTGTTCAGCCACTGCTCAATATCATTGCAATTCTGATCGTCGTCCCGTTGATGGTCCGACGCGAGAGTCCCGGTATCGTCGCCGATTCGGCCTTGTGCGGCTTTGTGCTGGCATCCCTGTTCGGAGTCGTGCAAGGCAGCCAGATGCTGGGAGCAAGTCAGATTATTCCAGCGGACCTTGCTGCCTGGTTTCCAGTCGTCATCGGCGGGGCAATCTCGGCGTGGCTTTCGGGCGTGATTCGAACATAGTGACCTGGTATTTGACGAGAAGTGGGAATCAAGCGAGTGACGGAAGCATTGACAGTCCTGAATCAGACCACGCGGAACATGCAATTGCCGCGCATACTGGTCGATTCAGGACGATGGGGCATCCTGTTGTTCTTGGTTGTGCTGCTGACCCTTCGGGTAGGTTACCTGCTGGTCTGTCCGCTCGAT
>DASYEA010000082.1:0-1654 GCA_036499265.1 Schlesneria sp.
CTTGCCGCCATAGATGTGGCTGTCGACTTCCACCTTGCCGCCGGCAAGGCGAACGGCCTTGCAGTAGCTCAACAAAGGCAAGTCCCGGCGCATTGCGACGACTGGGCCAAGATCGAGGCCCGAGGTGGTGTATCCGAACAGGATTAAATCGGGTTTGCACTCTTCAATCGCCCGGTCCAGCCACGCGCCATGCACGGACGGATCGTAATTCGACGACGCCGCCCCGTACAGGATACGGTCGGCATTCATGTCGCCGACTGCCTCAGGGTCGGCACCGAACAGCGCCAGATCCACAGTCCCTTCGACACCCGCAAGGCCGCGCGCGCCATTGGCCAGTTCGCGCGAAAAAGAGGTAGGCGCGCCGTTTTCAAGATCGACATAAACGAGAATCTTCATGTCAAGCTCCCACCAATCCGCGTTCCGCGAGCAAGTCTACAAGCTTTTCAGCAACTTGCTCCGCCTTTCCGTCAATCATCTGGGCCCGCGTCCCACGCTCCGGTACACTCAGGTGCGACACGGACTGGGCGTCGAAACCGTCGGGAACGGCGGAGGTCACGGCCTCGATGGTTGCAGACGCAGCCTGACGCAGCTTGCTGCCCGAAACATAGCGCGGCGGCTTCGATGCGGTCTGGATACCGAGAACCACAGGGGCCGTCACGGCGAAGCACGCTGAATGGCCGCCGCTGTATTCCTGATTGACGGTCATGGTTCCTTCAGCGAGGCTTATTCCGTTAACGGCGTTCAATGTCGGCCACCCCAACGCGCCCGCCACGAAGGGAGCCAACTGGCCGAACACGTCCTCCGGCGTTTGCACGCCGGTCATAACAACGTCCGCGCCTAGATGCTTCAAAACCGAAACAAGCAGGTGTGCGACGGTGCGCGATCCGACCACCCCTTCCAGGTCGTGCTGCACCAAGACAGCATCGTCGGCGCCACGCGCGATTGCCGTCTGCAACTGTCGCTCGGCACCGTCACCCGCCATCGCAATCGCGGTAACCCGAGCACCGGCCTGTTCCTTAATCAGGACAGCTTCTTCGAGCGCATGGTCATCGAATTCGTTCAGCTTCAGCCCGACCCATTCCCGGTCGATTTCCGCCCCATTTTCGGCGATCTCCAACTCTTCAGCCAGATCCGGTACGATACGTAATATAACCGCAATATGCATTCGACCTCTTCCCTAAAATCGCACAGGATAGCGCTGCGCAAGGCATGTCCGACCACCCCGTAAACAGCCCTGTCATCGAACCGTCGGATCATACAAGATCCCTCCATCAAAAATGTCAACGATAATGTCAACAATATTGTCATGATTGATTTGCTGTGCAAAGGTGCGTGTGAGGAGAGCGGTAACACCGCGCCGCGCCTACACAAATGACAGGAGGAAGCCGAATGACGACGACGGTCAACAAGCCACCCAAGATAGCCGATGTGCTAATCGTAGGCGCGGGGGCATCCGGCGCCGTGGCAGCCAAACATCTTGCGGAAAACGGCATTCAGGTTGTCTGCCTCGAACAAGGTGGCCGCGTCGATAATTCGGAATTCTGGGGCGACAAGCCGGAGTGGGAACTGATGTCGCAGAAGCGCTGGCATCCCAATCCCAATGTCCGCGACCTGGAGCAGGACTATCCAGTGGACACGTCGGAATCGGACGTGA
>DASYEA010000083.1:0-6120 GCA_036499265.1 Schlesneria sp.
TTCACCGGGTTTTTCCCCGGCGATTGCGAGATCACAACGGTGAGTTTTCGTCCGGCCATGAAATACGTCCCTCAAACCACTTCGTCAAGTTGCCTAGTCGTTGAACTGATTCTTCAACAACCGCTGTGTCTGTTCCCAGCCCGCATCCAAAACCTTGACGTACTCGGCAGGCGAAAGCAATGGCTGCGTGGTCTCAAACTCATACAGCCAACCCCTGTCGTAATTGTCGGCGTTGATCAGAGACGGATCGTTCATCAAAGCTTCGTTAAACCGCACCACCCGCCCATCGGCCGGTGCATACATCGTCGACACCGCTTTCGAACTCTCGATTTCGCCGATCGATTGTTTCTTACGCACGACGGTGTCCGGATCAATCTGCCAGTCCAGGAAATAAACATCCTGCAGCAGTCGCACCGCGTAAGACGTAAAGCCGACTCGCAGGCGTCCACCTTCCGGCATCACCCAGAAATGGGATTCAAAATAAGTCCGATCCACAGGAATGTGGGCGGCGAACTTTCCCATCATGAACACTAAAGGTTCGGACATGAAGAAACTCTGAAGTCAAATCGTAGGTGCATCTCCTTCTTCCGCCTTCCTCTGCGACCTCTGTGCCTCTGTGTTTCAATCTTCTTTGTGGAAGAAGAACTGGAAACACAGAGGCACAGAGGTCACGGAGAAGGACTGAAGGGCAGGAGTTCATTCGGCGGGCGGTGGTTCCGTGGCTGGCACTACAGTACCGGACTTAGGCCCCATCCGA
Organism: Schlesneria sp.; assembly: GCA_036499265.1. Taxonomy (GTDB): domain Bacteria; phylum Planctomycetota; class Planctomycetia; order Planctomycetales; family Planctomycetaceae; genus Schlesneria. Next base: position 758 of record DASYEA010000083.1, read on the forward strand.
AAGTTTGCAGGCATCGGCGGCGGAGCCGCGACGGGGAACATCTTCAGGATCGCATCCAAGTCCGCCACGCAGCCATCCATCGAAATGACCGCTTGCTTGAAGTTGGTATGGTCAGAAGCAATCGGCGAGTCCTTACGAAACAGATCCGCCGCCTCTCGCAGCTTTCCGATTTTCTTCCGCAGCGTCGCGATATAGTCGGCAGGATCCTGAACCTTCGGCTCCAACGCCCGCGACGTATCGAACACCGTCCGGACGATCTGCATCAACTCGGGAAAGTCCTCGACAGTCTCGCTGTGCTTGACAAAGGTTCGCACCATCCACGCATGAGCGAATATGATTTGACAGCGCGCAACCGCGTCAGCGGGCGACAAGACGTTCGTGGAACTCGCAGACATCCGAAACCTCGATCGACAACGAATTACATTGATCGCGGTGATCCTACTGTCTTCATCGGACGAACTCCACAAATGATGCATCCAGCATACATTGAAGAGCCTCTGACGAGCCAACGACCGCCGACCATCGCGATTCTAAAATGACCGTGCGCAATTCTGCTCGTTTTGGATTTCGGGTTGGGTGCCACTGGAGGCCGCTTTGGGCCACCAGTGTCTTCACGTTGCTGCGATGGCTATGATCGGGTTGCGAGCATATGCAATATTCAGCGTCACCACGCCTTGTTTACTCATCGACAAGACACTGGCAACGCAAAGCCGTCGCCAATGGCATTCGAAATGTTTTTTCACAAGCAGAATCGCTCACGCTCATTTAGGCAGCTAACTTTTATCCATACCTTCGCCCTGCGTTGTGCCACCGGCAGTAACTGAATATGCTCCCCTGCCCCGCTGGGCGTTTGTTCCCTCGAAGGAATAAACAGGAAGCCGGTGTGAATCCGGCACGGGACCGCCGCTGTGTGCGAGAAGGTCTTCGAACAAAATGCCACTGCAGCCAATGCGCTGTGGGAAGGCGTTCGAGGACCGCTTTAACTCGTAAGTCAGAATACGGCCCGGCGGGGATGCCATGTGATACTTCGGCCTTAGGTATTACTGGAAGGCGTGCCCCTGCGCTGTGTTGCGCACATTCCTTTCCACCGCCGAAGTTCCTGGCGCGGAAAGGAACCTTCCAGATGCCCCGCCTTCGCCGAAACCGCCACGGTTTCACTCTCATCGAACTGCTCGTCGTCATCGCGATCATCGCAGTTCTCATCGCCTTGCTGCTGCCCGCCGTCCAACAGGCCCGAGAAGCCGCCCGACGAACCCAGTGCCGTAATAACCTCAAGCAGATTGGGCTGGCGACACACAACTACATTGATGTCTACAAGGTCTTACCGAAAGCCGGCCCCGGCTTGGCCTCGACGCCAACGGCAGCGACGCTGGCTCCAGGGGGCAAACTCAGTTGGGGGGCTGCTCTCCTGCCGTTTCTCGACAATGCCAACATGTATGAAGGCTTCAACAAGAATGAATGGTACACGTCGGCGACAAATGCACCGATCGCGAAGACAAACCTTCCGTTCTTCGTTTGTCCATCAAATCCCGATGCGGCGATGCCGAAGCCGGACGGGATCGCGCCACTGGCGGCGACTGCTACGACTGTCCTGTGGGGACGGAGTGACTATGGAGCCAACTACGGTGAGAGAGGCCTGCGCTGTGACCCTTCACCCGTTGGGTCGACAAATCGCCCCTGCAGTAATGCCTATGCCGATGGAACCCCGCGGGGACCAGCCGTGCTCGGCACCAGTCGGTGTTTGGGATTGGAGGCCATCACGGACGGAACAAGTAACACGATCTGGATCGGCGAAGCACCCAGGGCGTGGTTTGGCATCTGGGCGGGTGTCAAGGATATGCACGATCAGTCGGTCCCCTTGAATTCTCGCCGCGGCTATCCTTGGAGCGGATGCGAAAAGGCGACCACTGCGATTCAGTTAACATTTTTGCCCACGGGCATCGCTGCTTGTGATGTTGCCGAACAGGAATTCCACTCAATGCACAAGGCAGGAGTCTATTTCCTGTTTCTTGACGGATCAGTGCGATTCATGTCGGAAAACGTCGACATCAAAACCTACGCTGCCGCATTGTCGTACAAGGGCGACGAAATCCTGGGCGACTTCTAAATCGAAGCTGAGGTGTAGCAATGCCATGCCAAAGACCAGCGAATGGTTCGCGCGAGTTGGATTTACCGTCTGGCACACCCCCGGCGTTTCACGAGCCTGGCGCTATGAATTCGCCGGGGGCAACTACGTCCTCGTCACAGGTCTCGATGGTTTCGACCTTCCCGAGTGGGGCGGCCCCTATTCCAGCATGCTGCTCACTGCAGCCGACCAATTGATCGAACATCAGGAATATCTCAAAAGCACGCGCCACTTGATCTACTGGTTCGCTCACGCCGCGCGAGTAACTGATCGATGACGACGCGACAACGTGGACCCGCTGGTTCGCGATGGGGTTACTGTGGTAGACGCCAGGAATTACGAGAGATGTGCCACTGGTTGGCCGCTTCGGACAACCAGTGCCGATGCGAGTTGACCGTGACGGGTAGGGTGGCCGGGGCTGGACCAACGGGAAGCCCCGGTCGATGGTCCCCGGACGGGTCGCACGCCCTGAGGCTTTGGGAAGGGGGTGGTCTTACCAATTGTCACCACGCCCTTCGAAGACTCAGGGCGTGCCACACTGGGTTTGTATTTCGTGTGATCGCTCTCGTTCCCAAGCTCCAGCTTATTGTCTCGTTCCCAAGCTCCAGCTTGGGAACGCAAGTCTTCGAAGCTCTGCTTCGCGTCCATCCAACTGATCTCGAACCAGAAATCCAACAGAAAGTGCCAACAGACGAGAAGCGCTTTGCGAGCGGGTGACACCCCTACGCTATGGGAAGGGCGTGGTCCGACTGGCGACCACCACACCGGTGATTTGAAGTCCTCTCTGCTTCGCATTTTGTGCAATCTCCTTCCGACACCTTTCAAATGGAACTCGCGAGCACTTCAAGCTTCGTTTTTGTGGCGCGCAACAGGAGTGATGCCCTTTTAAGTCAAAGATCCCTCCCAGCAAAAAACTCATCTTGACTATCAAGTTCCTCTTGGCACAATCATTTCTCAATTGAATGAGTCCCCTCGTGGACCGTAACCAACGGCCACACCCATCGACTGCCCCGATTTTTCGGGCAGTCAATCGGTGTGGCCGTTTTTTTGTTGGTTTGATTTGAGATCGAATTCAGAGCGGGGCGTATTTGGCTTCGATGTTGCTTCGCCCTTTCAGGGCTGAACGGTTTTTGCGCGTTGTTCCTCGGGCGTTGCCCGAGGCTGATTTGTCTCTGCCCCTACGGGGCGTAGGACTGGGACTCGATGTCGAGACAGCAAATGAATGCGATGACACCAACGATGACGTTCGAGCAAACGATCACAGCAGCCATCTTCCGCCCCGAATGGGGCACCACATACCAGCCCCGGGCATCGCCCGGGGAAAGCCGGAATCACACTTCCTGACTTCGAGACATCAACCTGTTTCGTGACTGACGATCTCCAAGGAGCAATCCATGAACCCCATCACCTGACCAGGTCTTCCTGCCGGGCTTCAGCCGGCATCCGCGTCTGCCACCAGCTTCAGCTGGTGGTCCCGAACCCTCTCAAATCAATGCCTGTCAGCCGGGCTTCAGCCGGCTTGCCTGCACTGGAACAAACCTGGATACCCCAACCCGAACTTGATTTGGGTGCCACTGGCCGCCGCTTTGGGCAGCCAGTGTCTTCACGTGGATGACCCAAACCACATCGACAGGAACGACTCCCTGAAACAATCAGGTTCATCAGCGAAACCTGTTGTTCGACAGGAGTTGTCGTGAGTCGACAACTCCTGTCCGAGTCGAAGTATTGATCCAACTCCAAGTCTTATTGGCATGACAAGAACAGTCACATCGTCGTGAAAGCACTGGCTGCCCAGAGCGGCCGCCAGCGGCACCCGAGCCCGTAGGACGGGGACTCGATGTCGAGACAGCAAATGAATGCGATGACAGGAACAACGTTCGAGCAAACGATCACAGCGGCCGTCTTCCGCCCCGAATGGGGCACCACAAACCAGCCCCGGGCATCGCCCGGGGAAGTCGGACATTCAAACCCACAAGCCCTGAAAGGGCGGCACAGCATTCCATCACATGACATCCCTTGTCATGACTCCCCGTATTCACACTGAGACTCAACTTAACTGGAGAACTCTATGGCTCGAACATTGCATCGACCGGTAAAACTGTCCGAGATGTTTCCCGACTCCCGACTGCAGGAGGTCACCGACTTGCTGGGGCCCGACAATCCGAACCTCCGCTCGCTGAAGGAGATGGTCGCCGAAGAACGGTACCACGAACGACATCGAGCTGAGTTGGACCCAGCCTCGCGCGAGGTCCCCGCCGCGGCTTCCTGCTGGCCACCAGATGAGCCCGATGACGATGGCCTCCCTTGGGTCAACCTGCAGTATCTGGTCCCAGGGCAGGTCCCCGAGTACCAACCGTTTCCCGTCGAGTCCCTGCCGCAACCGGTTCAGCAATTCGTCACCGCCCAAGCCAACTCCCTCAACTGTGACACCGCCGCCGTTGCCTTACCGGTGCTGTCGGTCCTCGCCTCAGCCATCGGAGGAACTCGCCGGATCGAACTGAAACGAGGCTGGTCCGAACCCGCCATCCTCTGGACGGCCCTCGTCAATGAAGGCCCATCGTCTCACGAAGCCATCATCGACGCCGCCGTCGTTCCCCTGCAGGCCCGCCAAGTCGTCGCCGAACAGCAGCGGCAGGAACTATTCATGCCCTATCGTCGCAAACTGGCCGTCTACCGCGACAACCAGCGTCGCCAGCCCCAGTTCCTGCTCCCTCCCGCCGAACCGATTGCTGAACGATCGCTCACCGTCGACTGGTCCCTGGCCTCGCTGAGTCGCCTGCTCTCCCGGCAATCCAAAGGACTCCTCGTCTGTCCCCAGGAACTGGATGGCTGGCTCAAACGCACCTCTGGAGCCGGCGAACGAGCGTCCATCCAACGGCAAACCTGGCTGGATCTCTACGCCGGTCGAAGTGTCACGATCGAAGGCCGCACCACGGCAACTCTGACCCCCGCGGCCGTCAGCTTGACCGGAACACTATCCGCCGACCTCTTCACCCAGAAGTTCGCCAAGCAAGGGGGAGCCTGCGAACTCACCAGCCGCCTGCTCATCGCCTCACCCGAAGCCCGACCGCAATGTTGGACCGATGAGGAAGTGGACCAGGCCACCGAAGACGGATTCGCCGCCGTGATCAACAAGCTGTTCGCCCTTCCCGAGGTTGTGTCGGGCGCACCTCGCGCCGTTTGTGTCACACTCTCCCCGGAAGCGCGCAATCACATCGACATGTTCATGACCGACCTG
>DASYEA010000084.1:0-4641 GCA_036499265.1 Schlesneria sp.
GACAAAGCCAACCAGAACAGAGTGTTGGCGCGGGCTTACTGTCACTCTCGAAAGGAAACAGATGCGGAGTCATCGTAGCAATGCACTGCGCGGATGCGCATTGGTTCTGGCCGGTCTTGGGGCAGTATTGGTTCAATCGCCATCGGCCGACGCGGGGGCATTCTTCCATCGGATGTTCGGGCGACAGCGATATCAGCAGCAGTACTATCAGCAAGTGCCAGCCCAGGCGGCCCCAGCGACAACCACTGCGCCTGCCGGATCGTACCAGAGTAATTCGTTCGAACCTGGTGCGTCAGTTCCCGCTGTCGCTCCTGCTCCCGTCGCAGTTCCTCAAGCCACTCACCCGTCTCTTCGACCGAGCCACGAGCAATTCCGCGGGGATCGCAAGGCCCTGGGTCGGTATTAAGGTTGCGGATTTCTGATGTGGGATCGTCGACACTAGCGTCAGACCACGTCGCTCTTTCGCCCCAATATTTCTGTAAAAGTCGACACGGCCTCACAGCGAGAATGACAGTCTCCTCTTGCTTGTCATCGTCGCCCTACCGTCTTGTCGACTTGGTTCGAGCATGAGCGCTGCTCGACCCACGCTGCCGGCGAAAAGCCGGCAGTGTTATTTATTCTGTGTGTCTGTTTGAGGCAGTCGGCTTGGGTTTTGCTGGATGACATTCCCGAACCAAGTCCCGGAATCGAAGAGGCTCTCGGTACAGGGGTGCCGTCTGCATTTGCGAGTGCGACGAACGGCGTCCTTCGCGGCCTTTGTGACATGCTGTTCTCATCTGAAGATTCCAGAGAGCAGAATCGTCCACCGTCAGTTAGAATCGGTCACATCACTTCCGGGGGCCTCGTCGCCCGTTCACCCACTCCGTAATTATTTGATGCTTCCTACCAAGATGGAAGATGCCCTTGTCCCATCGCAAGCCGCGATACTTGTTGATCCTGTTCGTGCTTGTGGTGTTCTGCTCGGCACCGCATCTGGTCATTCTATTTAAGCTGGCATCAGACGCTGTGGCTATGAGGCGGCTGCCGTTTCAGCTCAATCAAAGTTGGGGTCAGGTCGTGCAGCGGGGCGGCATGATGTCGCACTCGACTTTCGCGCGAGGCCGTTTTCGCTACCTCAACTATCGTGAGCGAGTCAACGGCCAGTATCAGTGGACCTTAACCACGATTGATCCGCGTACGCGTACTGAAGACGTGATGCCATTCCAGATTCCCAGCGCCGCCTTTCTGCAGGTTCTGAGGTTCGGATCGCGGTTATGGATCGTCGGAAACTCCGAGGCTTACGAAGTGGTCGGTGACGAGGCTCGACCTTCTTCCATGATCAATCCGACTCCCTGGGTGGCCGAACCGCAGCGATTCTTGCTGGATGGCGAGCCCGCCGTGATCGTGAAATCCGGGACACGTTTTACGATCTCGACATTCGAAACGGGGGTTTGGGCTGTCAGCCACAATCTGCTGCTGCCGGATCGACCAGGCGAGACGATTGTTGATGGCGTTCCCATCAACTTCTCAAAGGCTGGCAATGCCACAATTGTAAATCAGGGGGACCGAATTCACCTGTATCTGGAAGTTGACGGATGGCTACTGTATCGCGAAGGACTCGACTTGCAATCGGTGACAGGGTCCGCGATTCGGACTGCGGGTCTTCCAGAGGAATCGGCCTCGGCGCTTCGCATGTTGAAGACGAACGAAGCCTCGGCAACTTGGTCGCTCATCAACAAAGCAGCGATTGCGGATGTCGGTGTTAACTTCGCCCCTCGGTATCGGATGACGGGAAACAAATTCGGTCTGCTTGTTGACGGGCAGCCCGCGGCATTATTAGTCGATGGTTCTGATCCCGGCACGATGATCGGGCATCTTTTCCGATTTGATGGGCGGGTCTGGACTGAGTTTGACACGCAGACTTTTCCATTCGGTACCGCCGCCATCCGAGTCGCGTTTGATCAAGACGGGCAGGACTCGTTCATTGTGGCAAGAACATCGACCGGGGTCGTCAACGCTTATGAAGTCGATGCGTCCGGGGTTCTCGCGACCCCTGGCAACGAAGTGGTGACAGCTCAAGCGTTTGTTGCTTCGCATGCGGTGGTCGATGCCGCCGGGATGCTGACTTTCGCTTTGATGCTGGCGGCCGTGCTGGGGGTGGGGGTTAGCTTGGCGATGCACCACTACACTCAACCTGATTATAGATTCGGGGCGCAACACGGTCGGTTAGCGGGACTCGGGCGGCGTGGCCTGGCACGAACGATCGATCTGGGACTGATCGGACTTTCGACAGCAACACTCACGGTATTACTGACCTGGAATCTGGACTGGTTATCGCTGATGGAGGCGCTGAACCTGCAGCTTCCTCATCCCACTGTGGTGGCGGCCGAACGAACGGTTTGGATCATGATGTTGTGGCTGGTCACCTGCGAAATGATTCTGGTGATTTGCCAAGCGCGATGGGGTTTGACCATCGGCAAGTGGTGTTGCGGATTGCGAACGCGACAAACGACGCTCAAGCCGTGCGGGTTCACGAGAAGCCTGGTTCGCGAACTGGTCTTCTTCATCGATGTCTGCTGTTTCCTCTGTTGGACGCCAGGCATTATCAGCATCGCGCTCACGGACCGCCGTCAACGTCTTGGCGATATCGTCGCTGATACGCTGGTGGTGGAAGCGTCATCGATGAAGAGCTGATCCGATTCAACCGTGGGTCACGGCGAACGTCACAGTGCCGATCCCGCGAGGGGTAGCGAAACCGCATGATGGTCAACGACTCAGCCTGCTGATCGCCGTATGGCAAGTGTTCTGTCGTCCCTTTCGGGACTTCAGACGTTAGTAGAGATCTACGGCACACCCCATGCGCCGCGAGTCTTTGCCGTATTGATATCCGACGAGATCGCCGTCGTCAGGAGGGGCTTCGCCCAATAGGGCGCGTTTGCCCAATAAGTCAAATCCTGCAATGCTTTCACAAGCCTTGGAGATAAACCGGAGCTTGTTCGCTTCGAGAGGGCGGTGGGATCATGGATCTCGGTGCAGCAGCAGAGGGAATCTCGGAAGCCGTGTTTGCTGGGGTCTTCCTGGGGATTTTAGTGATCCACACGATGCTCACGATGATTGCAGTGATTGGCCTCACCGCCGCAGAACGAACCCGTCGCGTCATTGCCAAATGCTGCTTATTGGCAATCGTGACGCTGTATTTATTCCTCGCGATCAGAGGGCTCTTCTACGACGTGATAGTCGATTCGCATCCATTCTGGTGGTGCTACTTCGCCGCAACATCCCTTGGCGTTGCAGTGACGGCCTATTGTCCAGCGTTGCCTGCCACTCTACGTCAGGGCAAATCCAAGACCTGATTCACTCCCGTTTCCGTGGCTTCCAGAGAATCAGGTAGGCAGAGAGAAGGGTTAGAGGTAGAGCGGTGGCCCAATGGGGGACTATCAATTTATTGATCGTGACGTGCTCGGGGTACGCATCAAGGAACGTCACCTGCCCCCAGTGAAAGCCCGCCCAATGCCGGTGCCATTCCGGTTCTAACATCCCTGTGCGTCTAAATGGCTCGAACCGCGTGGGTGTGCTGTCGATCGTGTGCGCCCATCCAACCGCGATCGTATCGCGGTTGAACAACTCTGGATCGGGCATGTCCCAGATTTGGCAGTCGAATCCCCATTCGCGAACGAGGATGCTTAGCAAAGAGTGCTTCGTGTACCAGCGATGTCCCCAGACACGATTTCTGCTGGTGATCCAGATCCCCGTCAGTGCCATCGCCACCACGAGCGTCACGCACCCTGCTTTTCGTCGCCAACCTCGAAAGAACTCACGCATGGGGTTTGCTCGCGGGGCGTTTGCGGGATGGGACGAGGAGAAGGTAGGCGGAGAGAAGTGTCGTGGAAACCGTACAGAACCAATGCGGAACCCAATAGTGCGTTGTCTCGTGTATGCCTTCGATCCCAGTGTGTCGCACAAAAGTGAAACCACGAGGTCGCGACAGTTCGCTAAATCGATGACTAAAATAGTCGGAGGCATCAGTAGAAAACCAGTAGAACTTCGAAGGGAATGCATTCTCGAAGCGTGAGTGTTCCCAACAATAACCATCGGGCGTCACCACGAAACGAATGTCTTCATGTTTCCCCGAAGGAAATTGGACGAGATCAACGACACGAAGCGACCGTATCCAAAGTCCCATCAGCGCAATCGCGATCATCAGAGCAACACAGACCGCTTTTCGTCGCCAGCCGTGGAAGAAGGTGTGCATGGTCAAGGCAGCTTCAGCATGCTAACCACGTAGTAGCCAGCGGCAACAAGGAACAGGACTCCACCAATCTTGCGATAACGGCCTTCGCTGGCGGCGATCTGTTCAGGAGTCGTGGATGGCGACACTCGAATAAATGCCCGAGGCCATCCTAACAGGAGTGCGCCACCGACTAATGGAATCGCCACATCGATCAATGTCATGGTGAGCCTACGGAGCTTGTGAGAATTGGCCTCCAAGATCATCCCTCGCGGCGGTAGCAGCGGCAAGGGAATGAGGCACCTTACTGACGGGGGCCGCCCAACGGCGTCCATCCACGGCTGTCGGACTCTGACAACCGCCAAGTTTCTCCTGTCCGCTTACTGAGTCGGAGCGATCGTCTTCTGGGAGGGCGCGGCTCCTGCCAAGCCGCT
>DASYEA010000085.1:0-3686 GCA_036499265.1 Schlesneria sp.
TTCGAACTCAGGTGGGTCAGCAGATCATCGACCGACGCGTGAGTGAGCTCTTAGATCCGAATCTGCAGTGGGAACCGGCTTCAACCTCAGGAATTGGGCCGGGTGGTTACATGGACTCAAACAGAGTGAAATGGCCACGGATAGAGGGCACGGGATCCGCTGGCGGAGGTGCTCCGGGCATGGCTCCTCCAAACAGAAGCACTGGTTTTACCTTTCAGGCCGTTCCGGATGTGCCCGGAAATACTGGCGTCGTCAGCGGGCCCGAAGGCAGTAAGGCGGCTAATCCGGCTGCCGGTTCGTTGTCGCTGGATGGTGTTGTCCGCGATCGACGAGAGGTGACGCTCCACATCAAATCGGAACCCAAAGGAGTCGACAAGCACACCCCGGCGATCGTCATGGAGCAGACCCCGACGCGAACATTGTTGCTTTCTGCTTCCTGGGGTATCGAAACGTTTTTGCTGGAAAAAGACCGAAGACCAGTCATCTCGTATAAGGTCAGTGGTGCCGATTCGCCTGTCGAATACGTTGCAGGCGATCTCAATCTTGGGATCGCCATCTTCAGTGTGCCCACAAGCGTTTCGAATCGTCTCACTCCTTGGCCGAAAGATGAGATCTCAGAAGTCCGCGTTGGGAACTACATCACATACCAGGGAACTTCGCATCGCGCTAGATCTTTCGATAAGGTTTTCGTTCGCCGTGTGCAAGAATACGAAATGGCCGTTAATGGCGTACTTGTCTTCGACGGAAGGATTGATGGCGATCCCGGCTCTGTCCTTTTGAGGAATGGCAAACTGGCTGCCATGCTCCTAGGCAGTGCCGAGTTGGCCGCCGGTGGGTCGGTGTCGTACGCTTTGCCGGCGCAAGCACTGTTTGATCGCTTTCACCAGTTGCTGGAAATGAACAAGCATCCAAATGAGAAGTCCGGCCCAACGGACAACGTGATTGATGGCCACCCGGGTGCGGGGCAATCAAGTTCGTCAGGCCCTGTCGATCTTCTCCGCGAGTCGGCACCTGGTGCCCGGTTCGAATCTCCCTTCAAATCGCAGGCTCCGTTAGGCATCCTGCACGACCAAGTGATCCCGATGAGCAATGACGTGAATGATCCTCAGTTTCCAATCACGATCAGGCGCGAAGACGCCATCGAAGCCGATGTGGCGATCACGGATGTGCAGTTCGCAACAATACCCTCAGGGCAATCCAAGAGAGCCTTCTTGATCATTCGCGGAAAGAAACCGATCAAGATTGATGAGCTTTATCGAGAGAAAAAAGAGAGCTCTAAGATTCAGGACGAATCGTTCACGGTGAAGGTCGATACGTTGACCGTAAAGCCGGTCCATGTGCTGCCAATTACCTTCACTGCTCCCGACATCACCGGAGAGTTCGAGGAAGAGTTCGTGGTCAAGATCGCAGATCGCCCGGAACCGCTGTCGTTCAAGGCACGCGGACGAATCATCGAGCAAGCGAGCGCTGCGAGGCAATAATCTCGATAGCTCGGCTGCGGATCAGCTCGCTTTCCCTCGACCTGGCTCGCATCGTTGGGTGTGCCAGTAGGCCCACAGAATCAATACGCCCTGTAGTGGCAACCTGAGCAGATGCACGATCGGCGGAGCAGGGATCAGTTCCTGATGCTGGTAGGCATAGATGTTCGCGGGGAAGACCGCGATCAAAAGTGCGATGATTCCCCACGCTGCGAGATGCGAGAACCGTGGAATCATCAACAAGATGCCCAGAGCGATTTCGCAGACGCCGCTGACGTAGACGATTTCCAGCGGGAATGGCAGATAGTCGGGGACGATCTTCAGGAAGAAGCCGGACCGGATAAAGTGCAGAATGCCGGCGCTCACCATGAGCAATGCCAGCAGAGACTTCGAGAGCGTTTTGATCATCTTGTTGGTTCCGTATTGGAATGCGGGATTGGCTACCCGAGGATTGCGTTGCGATTGATCGTCGCGACGGCTCTATCTTAGCTCGGTCTGCTGGCGGCCTGACAGGCGATTTCACGCATCGGACTTTTCGTGATACTGGAGTCGCGAAGGCAGAAGGCGACGGGCTGGAAGCCCATCCCACGGGAGGACGGCATTGTCGAGTCCCTTAGAGAAGAGGGCACACTCCGTGTGCCGTTCCAAGTAGCCTTCTCGCTCCGCCGAGAAGCTAGCCGATGAACGCGACGCCGTGATCGCCATTCCGCTGTGATTCCGTAGAAACGCGGATTCGCGGTTGGCTTACTTCTCGCGCGTGCGACAAGGCTACTCACGCGGCACACGGAGTGTGCCTTCTACATTGAGGCCGATCGGGTGCCGTGGCGTCCTCTTGGCGGCAACTCTTGCCGATGGTGGGTTGATCTGGGATGGGTTCACCACGTTCCCGGCGTTCGAGCTCTCTTCTGGCTGGGGGTCATGTTGACGGATTTTCAATTCTCAACACAATCGATACCGCATCTCCCCTGATTCATGTCGGATAGATTCGCTCGGACGAACGGACGTCGTCCGGGAGCGTATGCATTGGGACCGGCTGCCAGTCCCGAGAGTCATTAGACAACCAAGGATGGTCGTCGTCATGTCAGCGATTGCGGGCCGTAAACTTCAAGAATACTCGCGCACAGCCGAGCAGACGGCTCGTGACGCATTGGTCGTGGCACACCTGTGGCTGGTCCGGCATCTGATCGGAAAGATCGCGGCTCGATTGCCATCGGGCGTGGATGTCGAAAACCTCGAATCGGCAGGAATCCTGGGACTCGTCGAAGCGTCACAGCGGTTCGATGCGACTCGCGGGGTGGATTTCAAAGCGTTTGCCTCACTGCGAATTCGAGGAGCGATCATTGATGAAGCACGGCGCAACTGCCCGCTGCCTCAGGATCTGATGCGCCGCGTGTCGCTGGTGGTGAAGGCTCACGATCGATTGCCGGTTCCGGTCACGACCGAAGACCTGGTGCGCGAGACGGGGTTGTCGGCGGATGAAGTGCTGGATGCATTGGTCGCGCGACCATTTGTCCATGTGCATTCGCTCGAGCAACTGGAGGTCGATCCAGAGAAGAGTGCTTCGGCTGATGAGCAGCGAATGGAGCATGATGAACAGAAGCAACTACTGGCCGAAGCGATCGCGGCGTTGCCCGAGCGCGAGCGGTTGGTCGTGACGTTGTATTACATGGAAGATTTACGACTGAAGGAAATCGGGCAGGTGTTGAACCTGTCGGAATCCCGGGTGTCCCGGTTGTTGGCATCGGCGCAGCTTCAGTTGCGTGAGTACGTCATGGCCAAGGAAGAGTAAGTAACAAAGTAGTAGGCACACTCCGTGTTCCGCGCACGGCACACGGAGTGTGCCTACTACTTTGATGGAGAATGGAAGATGACAGCCAGAGCCGCTGACAAGTTTGTTCGCGAGACGCCGCAAGCGGTATTTCCTGGACATCGAGTCATCCAGACCACGGAGGTGGCTCGGATTGGCGGCGCGCACACGCATGCCCCAAGTCAACACAGCGTGGAGTTGGTGCGTGAAGGGGATGTCGTGAAAGCGATCGATATCACGTGTTCGTGTGGTGAGAAGATGCGGGTCTGGTGCTCGTATGAGGATCAGCCGCGGGCGACGTAATGAGATGGGTGGAATCGCCTTAAAGGCAAATTGGAATGATACGGTTCATCAGTCAGTCGCTGGGAATGGCAGTCGTCGCCGCTCTGTTCGGAACAGGC
>DASYEA010000086.1:0-2997 GCA_036499265.1 Schlesneria sp.
GCTCCATGTTTCCAAGCAACGACTTTCCCTTCATCAACCCATCTCCAATAGGATCCAGGCGGTGTTGACAGGTAATCGATCGCAGATCGAAAGTCATCGTCCATCGGCACTCTTCCTCGTTACTTCAGCGTTTCTTGTAACCATTGATAGGCTTCGTGACGTTGAGGTTCGGGGAAATCGTGCAGAGCATCCGGTGTCACCAGCTTCAATTGTGACTTTGCGTCGAACAGCGAATAGACCTCGCCAGCTTTGTGAAAGGCCTTTCGTACTCCGCTGACATCGAAATTGTCGTCGTGCAGAGGCGAATTCGAATAGATGCCTCGCGGTGCCAGCGCGGCCAGGATTTCATAGAAATCGAAGGGAACACGATCGGCACTATTACCGTAGACCTCTCGAATGCGAGGCATATAGCGATCACTGGTCCAGCCTACGAGCTTGCCGCCGTAGTAATCATGAAAGGGAGTAAACCCGCAACTGGTGACGAGTGCCTTCAGGCGTTCATCGAAGACTGCCGTGAACAACGCGTTGTGCCCGCCCAGCGAATGCCCGATGACACCGATTCTGTGCTTGTCGACTTGCGGTAGCGACTCCAGGAGGTCGACCGCTCGAATATTGTTCCAGACAGCTTTCATCGATCCGCTGGCATAATGTGCCCCCTGCTTCTTGAAGTCGTAGGGGTATTCGCCGAAGGAAGGATAGTCGGGCACGATGCAGATAAAACCACGCTCGGCCAGTTCGTGAGCGTAGTGTAACGACTTCAGGCCCCCCAGCCCGGCGGGCTCGTCCTTTCCAATTCCAGTCGTTTGATGCAGGCAGAGCATGGCGGGAGCTTTGTCGTCTGCCCGCAGATCAATTGGAATCAGCAACCATGCGGGAACGCGATCATTCGGTTCGGGAGTGAACTTGACCTTTCGTCGGACGTATTTTTCCGTCCGCTCTTCCGAAACGGTCTGGACATCGAGCGAAACTCGTTGTGAGTCATCCGGCAGTGGGCCCATCACAAGCTGCATATTGGCACGAATGTGGCCGACTCGGGTTGCCCAATCCTGCTTGGTGGTCACCGGCTTCTCGTTTCCTGATACGTCTCTGACAACCAGCAGCTTTGAATGGTCTGGATATTCGATCGGCCTTGGAGAATCCGCAGCAACTGAGATCCCGAACGTCAGCCCACACAGCAGGCCGGGGATGATGAAGTTGCTTCGAATTGCTCGCATCAGTGCATCCTTGATTTGAGGCTGAAACTCTCGTTTGAGAAGGTTCCTGCTCTGCGGAATCGGTGTCGAGCACATATGCTACTCGGAATGCCCTCACGAGCGACACAAACGCAACGTCCGATTGCGCCCGCGTTCGGCGATCCGTCGCGTGACTGCAATACCGAGATCAAGTAAAGTGGGCAGACCGCAAAATTGCCGTCTCTGCACTTTCACCTATGACTTTGTTACTCGCATGCCTATTGAATTCAACTGTCCGTCCTGTGATGCAATTATTCGCGTCCCCGATAATGCCGCTGGTGGCAAGGGCAAGTGCCCTCGTTGCACGAAGCGACTTACGGTTCCCAAAAAAACGACGCGGACTGAGCCCAAGCCCCCCGCTCCCGAGCTGGAAGGTTTGTTTCCGAGTCCCGAGCCGGTCACAACGAAACCTGCACCGACTCGCGACCCCGATGCCGTGATCTTGGAAGAGGCCGAACCAGAATTCGACGCCGCAAATCCGATGGATTTTGAGTCGCAGCCGGATGAGAAGCTGGGGCAGTTGCCCGAAGTGACTTCGCGACCCATCTCACGCGGCTCAGTTGGCCGAAAAGCGAGCAGTAAACCAATCGTTCCGATCTGGTTGATTCCGGTCGCTGTCGGTCTACTCATTTGCGGTCTGATCGGTTGGTCGTACTGGCAGCGGTTCCAGGCCGATAAGTTGGTTGGAGAACTGACTGCGGAATCCGCGCCGACTTTGGAGCTCCCCGCGGTCGAAATCCCGACGTCCTTGTTTCGACAATCTCCCGATGAAATGAAGACCGTACTGGAAGGGCTGGAGAAGTCCTCCGTTCGCATCCCCAGTGCTCTGATGCAGGTGCAAATTAGCGCGACCAAACGCGCTATGACCGTTAGTGTCAACGCGGGTCCACAGACCTCGTTTTACCGTGTCGATACTCAAAGTGATCCCGCGTTAGTCCAGTATCGAAGGACCAACGCTGTGAGTCTGGAACAGATGCGCGAAGCTGAAATCGGGGCCGCCGCGACCCTCTTCGCCGGTGAATATCAGCGCGTGAAAGAGAAGAAGGTTGGTCCAAATGTCCTGAACGATTTTCGAAATTCACTGGCACTTCCCGCCTTGGTCCGTGGGCTGGGGCATCAGGTCGTTGCTGTCTCTGGTCAGACAATCTACCGCTGTGTCTATGAGGACGGTGACGGCGGGTTGTACTTCCTGTTGCCGCCTGGAATCCAATCGTTTGAGTTGGCTGGTAACAAAGACAAGTCTGGCAAAGCGACTTTTCTTGGGAAGTACGGCGTAAAGGTCACGGGCGAAATGAAAATCGTCGCGAAAGAAGAGCCCAAGCCGGCCGACAAGAAGAAATCAAAAAAGACCGAGTCTATGGACGACGCCGAAAAACCTGGAATGAGCGAATCGATGGATGAGGACGAGATGGCGAAGCCGAAACCGAAAAAATGATTTGGATTTCTCTGCCCCGCAGCTTGCTCAATCCGCGTTCTATCATGTTGACCGGGCGATCGCTTGCTGCAGTTCGACGAGCACGCCCGGTTCTGTTTCTACTTCCAATCGCGCCTTCAACGCCGCGACTGCCGGTTCGCCACCGAGTTGACCTAATGACCAGGCGATCGTCCCGCGTACGACGGCCGAATCATCGTCTATCGCTTTGATCAGTGCTGTCACTGCCGCCTGATCGCCACGGTTGCCAAGGACAATCGCCGCATTACGGCGCAAGCCTTCGTATCCGGGACGTTCTAGCGGAGTCTTCGCAAACCGTGCATCAAACTGCTC
>DASYEA010000087.1:0-4122 GCA_036499265.1 Schlesneria sp.
GGGACAGTCGCCTTTTCTGTTTTGGACGACCGCTCCTGGTACGCGGCAATAAGGGCGGTCAATTGCTGGGCATTCATAGTCGCCAACAACCGCTGAGCTTCCGCGGATTTCTTTTCATCGAATGCGGAATCAATCACCAATCGCGCGAGCAACCATGTTCGCATTTCTTCGGCGTTGGTGGTTGAAACCACAGAAGAGTCGGCGGCTGGTGCAGGGGGGACGCCGATTTCGTTCTGACCGAGTACCGTCAGCACGATGAGGAGGGAGTACATCGCGGCTCTCCAAATTCAAGCTTCAAGGAAGATCACTCTGCTTCATCATACCGAGTCATATTTCCAGTGCGAGATAAAAATGGTTCCGAGCCATTCGCACGGTGCGAGATCACTTTTCAATAGGAAAATGCACATCCACTTTCCCGTGCATGGTGTACAGCCGGAACTTTTCTCCATCGTGAATCAACAGGCCACTCGACTTGATTTCGCTGATCGGCTGTAAGGGATTTCCGCTGTATTTCTTCCAGTGATTCAAGTCTTGGGAAGCGGCCAAACCGGTCGCCCATAAGCTGGGTTGAGCAGGATCGGCTGGCTTTTTTGTTCCGTGAATGACCGCATAGTACCGACCTGCATGCTTCACGATTTGGTTCATGGCGATCAGGTCGCGATCGAATTCATCGGGTCCAGGACTCAGGACAGGTTCATCGTGGACGTTGGTAAACACCTTCAAATCTCTGGAGATGGCATGCCAGATTCCCTTATCACCGCGTTCATAAAACAAATGCCAGATTCCATCTTCTCGCCACGCGGTGGGCGTGCCAAATGGGCCATCGCCAATCGGTTCTCCATTCACCAGTCGAACGTCGAGTTGTCCGACTCGTGTCCAGGCGATCCCATCACGAGAAGTCAGCAACTGAGCTCGGTCTTGTTCCCCCTCGGCGAACATGTAAAGAGTGCCGTCACTCGGAATAATGCAGACATCCTCGACCCAGTGTTCGCGATAGATCGGATTTTGTGGATGCCGCTTCCAAGCCAGCCCGTCTAAAGAGGTCGCGTAGCCAAGCATCTTCTGGCCCGGACGGGTTCCGTCGTAGCCGGTGTACCACAGGCGCCAAACATCACCGTCGCGGATGATCCAGCCGCGTTCTCGAATCTTCACGTCCCAATGCCCCTCGCCTTCCGCAGTGAAGATGGGATTGGCAGCGATTGGTGCAAATTGAGTTAACTCCTTGGGAAATAACTCATCGGCGTTCAGCTTCGTGATCAGCGTCAAAATTGCGATGGCAGCCAGACTGCATCGCATCGTATTTCTGGACATGGGTGTTCCTCCGTGGAGGATGACTATAATGATCGCATGACAGATCCGTCGATTGAACCACGCGAGAAGGTTAAAACGTTTCCTGCCGCTCCCGGTGTGTACCTGATGAAGGATGGTCGCGGGCGGGTGATTTATGTGGGGAAGGCGGTGAACCTGCGCAACCGTGCTGGCAGCTACTTCACCAAGCAGGCGGCCGAGGATTTTCGGACGGCGAACCTGGTTCTCGAAATCAAAGATCTCGATTACATCCAGGTCGACAGCGAAGTCGACGCGTTGTTGCTTGAAGCGCGTTTGATCAAAGACATTCAGCCTCCTTTCAATACGGAACTGAAAGACGACAAGACGTTTCCGTATTTGGAAATCTTCGTACGCGAAGAATTTCCCCGCGTCGAATTTACTCGGAAGCCGCGGCCACGAGGGACCAAACTGTATGGCCCGTTCACGAACGCGAAGAAATTGCGCGGGGCGATTGCGGTCTTGCAGCAAGTCTTCAAGTTTCGAACCTGCTCGTTAGATATCAAGCAGGAAGATGAGCGCTGGCGCTGGTTCCGGCCCTGTTTGCTGGCGAGTATCAATCAGTGTACGGCTCCTTGTAATCTCAGAATCAGTCGCGACGAATATCGGCGGGACATTCGGAAATTAAGGCTGTTTCTTGAAGGGAAGAAAGAACGACTATTCCGTGAGTTACGAGAAGAAATGGCGTCCGCTGCGAAGGAATTGAAGTTCGAAAAGGCGGCTCGGCTACGAGACCAGGTCAAGGCACTGGAGAACTTGAATCTACGCGGCGATCTCAAGCAACACGCTCAGCCAGAAGTGTTTCAAGTTGATCCTCGCCGAGGGTTGCTTGGTTTGAAGAAGGTTTTCGATCTTCCCGCAGTTCCGCGACGAATTGAAGGAATGGACATCGCTCACCTGCAAGGGGGCGAGACCGTCGCCAGTTGCGTGCAATTCATTGATGGACTGCCATTCAAGCATGGCTATAAGCGTTTCAAGATCCGAACGGTCGATGGCGTTGACGATTTTGCCTCTATGCGTGAAGTGGTCAGTCGTCATTTTCGCCGACTACAGCAGGAAGGGGGATCGTTTCCCGATATTCTGTTGATCGACGGTGGCAAAGGTCAACTGGCAGCGGCCATGGCAGCGCTCGACAGTATTGGGGTCGCGGCTCCGTTCGTCTGCTCGCTGGCGAAGCGAGAAGAAGAGATCTTCTTGCCCGGACAGTCGGAGCCGAAGCTGCTCAGCAAACATTCGTACGCACTGCGGTTACTACAGTATGTGCGCGACGAATCGCATCGATTCGCTCAAAGCTACCATCATCTCTTGAGGAAAAAATCGACGCTCGATGAGTAGGCTTGTTGATCGGCACTTTGGCGATCTGCCAGGGTGACTCGTCGTGACAGCAATCCAATCGAAAGATAGACTGATCTGAGTTCGACTTGCTCCACCGGATTTCTTGCGTCAATTGAGGCGTCCATGCAGCCTGATTATCGACGGCTGATCGCCGGTTTCCTCTATGCAGCCGTTTCGCTCTCCCTGTTTTGGCCGCGACCAATGCATGCTGATGAGCCTTCTCAAGCCGCCTTGTCGGCCTGGATCAAAACACAGATCAAGGATGAGCGGCTGAAGGTCGAGTTTTACGACCCTACAAAACCACCGAAGAGGTTCCCCGGCTGGACCGATTTCGAATTTCGTGTGATTTACGAGTACGACTATCGCTACGCCATGCACACGAAGAAGAAACAAAAAATCGGGGTCGTCGAGATCAAACCCAAGTTCAGTCGTGTTGACGTCCCCGTCACGAACCGAACGTTGCTACCTAACTCTCTTGAAGGCGAAACGTGGTACCGGGCTCCTTTGGCCAAACACGAACTGGAACATATCCGTGTCGGATTGCACCCGCGATTGGTGCTGTTGACGAGACATCTGGTTGAGAAAATCGAAGTCATTGAAGTGCCTGCCGCGTCACTGGCCGAAGTCACCCGAGACTGGATTGCCAAGCATGTCGACGACGCTGTCTCCCTCCGTAAAGATGCAATCCAGGCGTTTGTGGCTCGCATTAATGCCAAGATCGACTCTGTTACGAGACACGGCGCAACACCCTATCCAGATTGGGACGCGTTTCTCGACAGCCTGTACCTGAAAGAGAATCTAGATGAGTTCAAATTTCCGTATCTTTCGGAAGTGCTGGACTTGATTGAGAGTCCAGATTACAAGAAGGCGCGAATTGCCATTCCAGATCCTGATGACAAGTCTGGACCGGTGAAGACTGGCAAATCGGCCGAGAAGTCTTAATCACGACCAGCGCCCTCTGAAGAGTCTGAAAGACCCATGGTAGCCTACGATCCCAGCAAGTGGACAAGTCATCTGTTCGATATCGAAGGATCGCTTGTCAGAGAGATCATGGGTCGTGTTTCCATATGCGTGGCCTGGGCAGCAATCGTCGTCGCCCTGTACGACTATGGACCTCCGATTTTCGATCGACTGGCGATCGTCGAAACCGCCCACGGGATGATCGGACCGTCGCTTGGCCTGCTTCTGGTGTTTCGTACGAATTCGTCTTACGACCGATTCTGGGAAGGGCGAAAGCAATGGGGCGGGATCGTCAATGAAACACGAAATCTTGCTCGGCAGGCCGAATCGTGGTTGGCGGCTGACCGTGAATTGGCGAACACAGTCATCCGCTGGACGAGTGCGTTTGCGTTTGCAACGATGAATCGATTGCGAGACGAGAAGAGCATCGGAATAGCTCGTGAAGGCTTGCCAGCCGACCAGGTTGCCGCCGTAGAACACGCGGGACATGTTCCATTGGCC
>DASYEA010000088.1:0-4231 GCA_036499265.1 Schlesneria sp.
CGCTCAGCGACCATTCTCGAATCCGATTTTTGGTGACACCAATGTCGGAACGTCCAGCTATGTCGGCGTTCATGGCACTCGCTGGTCGCACGGAGTCGATTGGATCACCAACAAGACGGATCCGTTTGGCATGTTCTGGCCCGCCAGCCGAATTGGCGTGCGAGACATCACGGATGGGACATCCAACACGTTTATGGTTGGTGAAAGAAATTGGGACTATCTCTCGGCGATCTGGGTCGGAACTCGCAACTACACCGGAAACGGCGACGTCGGCCTGCGACAGATTACAGGCATCACGAACTGGCAAATCAATTTTCCAGGGACGAACGCGCCGCGGGCTTTCCACAGTGCGCATACAGGCGGCACCCACTTCCTGCTGGCCGATGGATCGGTCCGCTTCGTGTCACAGAACATTCATTTCGATAACACGCTGTCTAATCCGGCCAATCCGCAATCATTCGTCGGAACCTACCAACGGTTAGGTCAACGAGCGGACGGTCTGGTGATTGGCGAATATTAACAATCTCTCGCGACAATTCAGGCGTGTTCAAGCAGATAAGGATCCATGAATCATGATCAAGTTAAATCAAAGCCACTCTCTAGTACTCGGACTGCTGACAACGGCTGTGCTCGCCGGTTGCGGCTCCTCCGGAGTCCCCTTGAGCGCCGTCGAAGGAGTCGTACTGCTCGACGGCCAGCCACTTCCCAACGCGATTGTCGAATTTCAGCCCGAAGATCGGACTGGAAAGGCCAGACCTTCGATCGGCGAGACCGGCCCTGACGGCAAATACCGCTTGCGGTATTCGAAGAATCAACGCGGTGCCGTGGTTGGCAAACATAAAGTGCTGATCACGACGTTCTCTCCATCCGGTGACGGAAGGTTCAAAGAACGTGTTCCCTCCGCCTACAACACCAGCAGCACCCTCGTCCGTGAAGTGGAACGCAGCTCAAACTGGGTCGATTTCGACTTACTTTCGAGTGCCGCCTCCCAACAGAGCTTGGCATCAGACCGATAAACGACACCGACGTCGTGGCTCAATTGAAGTCCGAGTTCGCTGACTGGAGCAAGGAACTACACGAGCCTTTGTGGCCACAGAACGCTCCGCCCAGTGCCAACGGTCGGCAACAGAATCAACAGATCAAGAAGTAATCCGACCTGCTCACTAACACATCACAACAATCGATATCGCGATACGAGGGATCATCGGAAATGAAGCTACGCCGTCTCAGTCTGGCTGTGTTCACCGCGGGGATGCTGATCAGCCCCACCCAGCATCTGTTTGGGCAAGCTGATGCCAAGCAAGATCCCGCGAAGCTGGAATTCTTCGAAAAGAAAGTCCGGCCACTGCTGGTCGAGAACTGCTACAACTGCCATTCGGCTGACAACAAGGCCGCTGGCGGACTGCGGGTCGACGATCACAATGGCCTGCTGCAAGGCGGCGGTCGCGGCAAGGCTCTGGTGGTTGGCAAGCCCGAAGAAAGCCTGTTGATCAAGGCGATAAGTCATACCGACGGCAAGTTGAAGATGCCACCGAACAATCGGCTGGCGGACGAACAGATTGACATTCTGTCGCAATGGATTAAGGACGGTGCCGTCTGGCCTGCTCTGGAAATCCCCGATGACCTGCAGGCCAATTCGCCCGAATACGACCGCTTGCGAAAAGAGCATTGGTCCTGGCAACCGCTGAAATCGCCCGAGGTCCCTGCCCTGCCCGGCAGTGCCTGGCCGCGAGACAACATCGATCGATTCCTCTTGTCCAAGCTGAATGATGTCGGCCTGGCACCCGTAGCCGACGCAGATCGGCTGACGCTGCTGCGCCGCGTGACCTTCGATCTGACCGGCCTGCCACCATCACCAGGCGAGATTCCCGCGTTCCAGGCAGATCAATCGAGCAATGCGTTGGAGACCGTGGTCGATCGCCTGCTGCAATCTTCCGCCTTCGGTGAACGCTGGGGCCGCCACTGGCTGGACGTGGCCCGATTCGGAGAATCCACCGGTTCGGCCCGTAATCTCCCTTACCCACACGCCTGGCGTTACCGCGACTATGTGATCGACGCCCTGAACAAGGACAAACCCTACGATCAGTTCATCCGCGAACAAGTCGCCGGTGACCTCCTGCCCGCGGAATCCGAAGCGCAAAGCAAAGAGCAGAAAGTGGCGACGGGCTTCCTGGCAATCGGTGTGAAGGACGTGAATCAGCGATTCAAAGTCCGCTACGTGATGGACAATATCGACGAGCAGATTGATACCGTCAGCCGATCGGTATTGGCCGTCACCGCCAGTTGCGCTCGTTGCCACGATCACAAGTTCGACCCGATTTCGACCAGCGAGTACTACAGCCTGGCCGGGATCTTCCACAGCACCGACGACTGCTCGGGGCTGCGTAACAAGATGGGTGGCGGCGGGCTCGACTACTACGATCCCAAGATGCTGCTCGTCCTGTCGGCCACGTCGCAACTCGATGCTCAGCAGGAAGCGAAGCTGGCCAAGGCCAAGCAGGCCGCCGACGACGCTCGTGCCGCATTCGAAACCCTTCGTGACTCGGCCGAAGGGGACGAAAAGGCTCCGAATGGACGACCAAAGCGCCAAGTCGCGCGTCAAAAGTGGAACCGCCTGCAAGCAGAATACATGTCCCTCAGCGACCCCGCCGCATTCGGTGAAGTCGCCATGGGACTACGAGACGCCGCCAAGGTCGGTGACACCGAAATCCGCATCCGCGGTGAAGCCGAAAAGCTGGGACCGATCGCCCCACGTGGGTTCCTGAAGCTGGTCGAATTCGAAGACCAACCCAGCGTCCCCGCCGACAAGAGCGGTCGACTGGAACTGGCTCAGTGGCTGACCAGCCCTAAAAACCCGCTGACGTCGCGAGTCATCGTCAACCGCACCTGGCACCACCTGTTCGGAGCGGGCCTGGTGCGCAGCGTCGATAACTTCGGGATCACCGGCGATACTCCTTCACACCCCGAACTGCTCGACTATCTGGCCAACGAATTTGTCAGTGATGGCTGGTCGTTGAAGCGACTGATTCGACGCCTCGTATTGACCCGTGCGTACGGACTAAGTTCGGTCGCGACCGACGAACAGTTGACCTTGGACCCTGCCAATCGCTGGGTCTGGCGGCATAGCCCTCGTCGATTGCAAGCGGAAGAATTGCGTGACGCCATGCTGGCCGCATCCTGTGTGCTCGATCGCAATCGTCCAACCGGCTCGGTGGCGGCCGAACTGAAAGTCATCGAACTTCGCAACAATGGAACTGAAGCGCAGCGCATGGTCGACGCGGGTCGAAACAGCCGTGCTCGCAGCATCTATCTGCCGCTATTGAGGACGCTGGTCCCGACATTGCTCGAAGTATTCGACTTCGCCGACCAGGGCCTGGTCACGGGAAGTCGCGATTCGACGACCGTGCCGACTCAAGCGTTGTATCTGTTGAACGATGCCTTCGTGCGACGCAACTCGCTGGCAACAGCGGAAACGTTGCTGGCCAACAGCAACCTTGATGATCAGGCCCGAATCGAAGCGGCCTACCTGGCAACTGTCGGCCGAACGCCATCGCCGACCGAAGTGCAACGGGCTCAGTTCTACCTGGCCGAATATCAGTCCTTTGCCACCGAAGCGTTGGCGGAAGAATTCGCAGCGGTCCAGCAACGCGAGCAAGCCGCCCTGGCCGAAGCTCAACGTCCTGCCGATGCTGACGAACCGGCCAACAAAGTCGCAGCCAAAGCGGGTGGAAGTCTTGCCGCCGCACAACAAGCAGCGGCACTCGTCGCGAACCCGGACGATGTCGAGCAGACTGAGATGGTGACCACTGAAGAAGCGGTTCAGTCTCGCGACGCTCGGACAGCCGCTTGGGCCAGTCTGGTCCAAGCCCTTCTGGGTTCAGGCGAATTCCGATTTGTTCGATAGTCACCGCAATTTCAATATCAAATCAACATCACTCAAAGCTTCGCTTCGCTAAAAGGATCGCCCCTCATGTTCAACGATCAGATCACAGACTCAGTGCTCTCTCGCCGCAAAGCTCTGCAAGCCGCAGGAACCGGATTTGGTTACCTCGCCCTGGCCGGGATGCTCGGCCTGCAAAACAAGCCTGCCCGAGCCGAATCGGTCACAGCCCCACTGACCCCCAAGCCACAGCATTTGCCCGCCAAAGCCAAGCGAATCATCTTCTTGTTCATGGAAGGGGCGATGTCGCCGGTCGACACGTTTGAATACAAAGCGAAGCTGCAAGAAAAC
>DASYEA010000089.1:0-2704 GCA_036499265.1 Schlesneria sp.
AGGGACCGGGGCTGACGATTGATGAGATCTTCAATGTCGAGCAGGGAGTTTACCTGGTCGAGAGTGCCCGGGGGCTCGGTTGGTACAACCTGATTCCGGGGACATCGGTCGAGGCGTTTCGACCAGAGAACGGCTGCAATCCGGATCATCCTCCACTGGGTCGGTACTGGTTGGGCGTTCATCATCAGCTCGCATGGTGGATCGCACCGCCTGATCAACCGGACGGACCGTTTGTTACGGCTTGTGCGCGGACAGGGTCGGCGACTGCGTTCGCTCTGACGGTCTGGTTGATCGGGGCCTATGTCGGGTTTGCTGCGAAGTCTGCGGGTGACGAGAAGCGACCGTTTGCCAGATGGCAGGGGCCGCTGGCCGGTATCGCGCTGGTGCTGATGCCACGAGTTTATGGGCACGCACATCTGGCCGCACTGGAGACGATGACGAACCTGACCTGCACGGCGGCGGTACTAGCCGTGGCGACATGGTGGTCGGGTCCAACCGTTCCGACTTCGCGAGTGTCGTTCCTTGCTGGGATCGTGATGGGGCTGGCGCTGCTGACGAAGGTTCAGGCCGTGCTGATTCCGTTGCCGGTCATTGCGTGGGCGTTACTGCGTTGGCGGCAGAAGGGGCTTGTGCCGCTGCTGATCTGGGGGATCACCGCGAACGTGGTCTTCTTCTTATGGCCCTATCTGTGGCTCGATCCACTCGGGAACTTGCTCGGATACCTGGGTCGCACGACGAATCGAGTCACTCTGTACTGCTACTACTTCGGGACTCGTTACGCCGACAAAGAGGTGCCCTGGCACTATCCGTTCGTAATGTTTGCGATCACCGTGCCGATCGGATTGCACTTGCTGGGATTGTGGGGAGTGAAGTCGGACGTAGTCGTCTCTCGAACAGCTCCGCAGCCGATGCGAGACAATTCCTGGCGGACGGGATTGCTGCTGGCGTGTGCGTTATTCCCCTTGCTCGTGTTCGCTGCTCCCGGTGTGGCTGTCTATGACGGAGAGCGATTGTTTTTGACGGTCTTTCCATTGTGGACACCACTGATCGCCAGCGGGGCTGTTTGCGTGATGCGCTTGATGAGTTCACGAATCGGTGTTGGACTGACGAAGTCTGCGGCCTGCCTGTTGATTGTGGCGCAGCTTGCTTCAAACTGGCAAAGTCATCCGAGTTATTTGAGCTACTACAACATAGTCGTCGGCGGACTGGCGGGAGCCGAGAAGTTGGGTTTGGAGATGAACTACTGGAGCGACGGGCTGACTCGTGAGTTGCTGGAAGAGGCTGTGTCAGATGTTAATGCCTATGACGTAATCGAAGTTCGACCGTCACTTCATCAGTTTCAACGTGACGATTTGATGCAACAGTCGCCGATCTTGAGGAAGCATCGGGCTGCTATTGGTTCCGAAGGAGCGAAGCGAACGCTGCACTTCGCTTTCCGTCGCCGAGCCGATTTGAGCGACGAAGCGTTTTTCAAATACGGGCATCTGACGAAGCAGCGACTGGCTGGATTTGGAAGCGACCAGTAATGGCGAGGTCGTTATAAGGATCGGACGGGACCTTGGGTAAAGGGTCATTGTGGCGGCAGTAAGTGCCAGCCAGTCGACTTTGGACGATTCAATGACTGACCGAGATGAGTTGTTCGTGTCGATGAAGTCACGTTGTTGCTCGGTCCGCGTGCTGACGCAGCGCGGCTCACCTGAAGACGGTCGGTGGCACTGGTCAGTGCTTGTTTCGCTCTTTCAGGGCTGAGGAACTCTAATAACTCCTGACCCAGGGCGACGCTACGGGGCTTGGCCCCTTTCGCTCTGCGCTGGGCTGGCTTACGGCGGCCTTTCAGGCCTCTTCAGGATCGGCAGAACGTGCCGCTGGCCACCTGCATAATCGATCTTTCCGTTATGACCGCTCCAGTCGATGGCCGATAAGAGAGTTGATCGGCTACGAGAAGTGCGCGGCGGCGGTTCGTTTTGGAACGATTCGACCGTGACGGCGGCATGTTCTCGGACTTCAAGGGAATGAGGGGGCGGGATGCGAAGGATTCACTGGCGGTATTGTGTTCAGGGGCTGTTCGCAGCCGCGGCATTGTCGTCCGGAGTCGCTGTGGCTGGCGGTCCGTTTCCCTTCACGCAGGCTTGGTATCAGGAGCGGGCCAATGATCCGCCAGGGTCTCGGCAGGTCTATAAGGACGGCAAGTACTGGCCGCCGTACCCTCGTATGCAGGGGCCGAAGCAGCCTTTTGTCCAAGCTTACCATACGGCTCACTACTGGCCGCACCCGTACAATTGCCAGGATCAGGCAGACGTAACCAACCTGCTGGCCGCTCAATCGAATGTCGGCTGGGCCGATGCGACGACTTTGCACGACTATCACTTTGACGGTGATACTCAGCAGTTGACGGACGCCGGACGCAATCACTTGATCTGGGTCTTGAATTCGGTGCCGGCACAGTTTCGCACGGTCTACGTGTCGCAAGGCGTGACGGCCGAGATGGGCCAGCTTCGTGTGGCGACGGCCCAGAAATTCATGCAGGAAACAGGCGCGACCGACATTCCGCCGATCGTCGCCAAGTTCGAACTGTTCAATGGCCGCCCTGCGAACGAGGTGGATCGAATCAGAACTCTGGAACTGCAATCGATTCCACGTCCACGCCTGTTCCTGATTGGTATCGCTGGACGCCAGGGTGGTGGCGGTGGTGGCGTCTCGGGTG
>DASYEA010000090.1:0-2582 GCA_036499265.1 Schlesneria sp.
TTCTTCCCTCGTCAGATCCGTAGCTTCCATGATCGCCCTCCTTGGGTTGATCCTCACAATTCTGCCCACGGCGTTCCTTTCCGCCCCCGGCTTCACTCTCTATTCTTACTGCGAATCCGCCCAAAATCTAGATGCACACCCAGCGAGCGAGTCGAGCGAGTCGGTCAGTTCGTGCTGAAATCGCGCGAACATTTTCTGTCCCTGACCGCTCTATCAGAGCGACGGTTGTTTGATGCAACGACGCTGATGTCACATGGTGTGGCGGTGGCCTGCAAAGCCGCTTTCAGTGGGTTCGACTCCCATCGGCGTCTCTGACACGTTCTCTGCCAGCCCCCAGATGGCGGAACCCGATAGAGTTTAGCCTGCGTCGACGTACGGGCCTCGGAAGAAGCCACTGTCGACCGGAGCGGAGTACGTCACTCCCAGGGCTGGATCGGTGATGACCTTACTGCCCCCCTTCAATGACTGCATGGCCAGGTCCGTCATCGTGCTGGTCAGCAGCGTTCGTTCGACAGGGTATGGGGATGAGCCGGTGGCGAAAAACTTCTCGATGTTGAAGGTCAAGGGATCGAAGAACCGCGCACCGGGTGGAGCGGGAAGGTAGAAGCAACTAGAGACGGGTTCCGTCTGGCCGGTGACCTTGGCTCCGATCGCGAATTCTGATGTCTGCTCAATTAAGTTCAAGACGGCACCTCGCGTCCCGTCTCGGTATTCGACAAGCACCGCTTGCGGCTGCAACACGTTCTCGCGGATCGGGCCGGTATTGGTGCTGGGGCACCGTGACAAGGCGGCGTGTAGGAGTCGCCATGACCAGCGTCCTTCGTCTCCAGCCTTCCAGACCGCGTCCCCTTCCACGAACTGGACTGATTTCACGCCGGTTTCGCCACCAGCACGACGTTCCAGCATGCACTGCAAGACTTCCAATGCATGGAAGAGGTAGATCTCTACCGTTCCACGATCAAAGCCGAATGAGACAACCGCTTCTTCGAATTTCGTTCCCACTGGCGGTTCGATCTCTGGTCGTCGCCACGTGACAGGCAACGATGACCCGGCCATAATTCCGAATTTCATCTCGTTCGCTGTCTCGACCATCTTGGCTGCGAGTTTGTGATCGTATGACAGATGTTTATCGACGAAGATCGGCACGCTTCGGCCAGCCTTCTTGAAGACATCCACGATCTGTTCGAAGAATTCATAACGAGGATAGAGAATCTGACCACGATCGTTCACGGGGTAGTCGCCGTGCTCGATGATCAGCAGGACGGCGTCGACATCCAGCCCACCATTTGCTCCCAACGCTTCAGCGATCGTCTTGGTTAGTTCGATATTGTGAGTTTTGCAGACTCTGCGGCCGAGGTCGTCTTTTGGCTGCTGATGATTCCACATCCGCACCAGGTTGAACGGCGGCTGATGGTGAAAGCCGTTGCAGGTATAGCCGTGAATAAATCGCCCCGCGATGTGATAGGCGTGTGAACGCAGTCGATAGATGGAATTGATCGCAGCGACGCGCGGTCGTGCGGAAGGTGCCGCTTTCTTTTCGGGTGCCTCTGCTGCAAGTGCCTGATGACCAAGCATCAACGCAGATGATGCACCGAGAAATTCGCGGCGTGAAAGACCTGAAAGCGATCGTGGCATGCGATGCTCCTGGACTGGCAAATCCTCGTTGGCGCAGAACAGCGAGGCACGCGGCGCCTTCTCCAAAACTACGAATATAGATCCAAAGCAATATCGAAGTCATCTCTTTGTTGGCCGAATGCTACGAGACTCAGCGGCTCGGCAGGAGCCTCGCCGCCTCGCCCTCCCAGAAGACGATCACTCCGATTCGCTTGCGGACGTATTTAGTTCTTCAGCGGCAGAAATCGAATGCAGACAGGGCTGCCGACTTCGATTTTCACTCCGGTTGCAGTCAAGTCGCCTGTGTTCTGATCGATTCGAAAGACCACAACATCGTTCGTCGATTGATTCGCGGCCAACAAGAACGCGCCAGTGGGATCGACGTTAAAGTTTCTTGGAGTCTTGCCACCGGTCGGGGTGTTTCCCTTGGCAGTCAATTTCCCCGTGGCGGGATCAACCTGGTACACAGCGACGCTGTCATGGCCGCGGTTTGACACATAGACGAATTTGCCCGACGGATGAACCACGGTCTCGGCTGTAGAGTTTTCGCCGGTGAATCCGGCGGGCAGTGTGGACAGGGTTTGAATCTCGGTGAGAGACCCTTTGCCCGCGTCATATTGGAACGCCGTCACCGTCGAATTCAATTCATTGTTGACGTAAGCGTACTTTCCGGTGGGATGAAATGCCATGTGTCGCGGTCCGCTACCTGGTGCCACGACGCCAGACGGGGGATCGTTTGACTGGAGCGAACCAGTTGCTCCGTCAAACCGGTATATGAAGATCTTGTCCAAACCCAGATCAGCGGCGAAGGCGAAGCGATTCGCTGCATCGAGGTTGATCGAATGCGCATGCGGCGCTTCCTGGCGACTTTTATTTGGGCCCGAACCAGCATGCTGAATCGTCGTCACGGATTTACCCAGTCGACCTGAGGCGGCATCCACTGGCAATACGGCAACCGTCCCACTGCT
>DASYEA010000091.1:0-1821 GCA_036499265.1 Schlesneria sp.
TCCGCGCGTGCCCAGACCGGTGACGAGGGACTAAGCCCGACGCTTACCAACATCAAGAAGACGCATGTGGTGCGTCTCGGCTATCGCGAGAGTTCGCCGCCGTTTTCGTTTCTTGACCAGGCCGCCCGTCCCATCGGCTACAGCCTCGAATTGTGCGAGGCCGTCATTGGCGAGATCGGCGTCGCGGTGGACGATGCCAGCCTGAAGGTCGAATACGTCAAGGTGACTTCGGATGACCGTATTCCGGCGGTCGTCGACGGCAGGATCGATCTTGAATGCGGTTCGACTACCGCAAATGCGGAGCGTGGCAAGCAGGTCGCGTTCTCCCCGTTGATGTTCGTGGCCGGGACTAAATTAATGGTGCCCAAGGCATCGGCAATCGCCGCGGTGACGGATCTGAAGGGCAAGACGGTGGTCGTCACGAAGGGCACCACCAACGAGCAGGCCATGCATGCCGCAGACAAGAAGTTCACGCTGGGATTGAACGTCGTCGTCGCCCCGGACCATGAGCAATCCTATCAGATGCTGGCAGACGGGAAGGCCGATGCGTTCGCGACCGACGACATCCTGCTTTATGGATTGATCGCCCATCACAAGGCGCAGGACAGGTTTCGGGTGACCGGCGACTACCTGTCTTACGAACCTTACGGGATCATGTTCCGCAGAGGCGAGCCACAATTGGCCGCTGTGGTGGAGCGGACCTTCCGCAAGCTCGCGACCGATCACGACCTGATTCCACTCTACAACAAGTGGTTCGTGGCCCGGCTGCCGACCGGCGAACGGCTCAACGTTCCGATCTCGCCGCAGCTCGAGGACAGCTTCAAGGTGCTCGACGACTCGCCCGCCGGGACTAACTAGCGTAAGCCTTGTATGGAAAATCGTTGGCCGCCTGAAGCAAGGGACGGACGGGAAAATCGGACGGATGGCGCATTGGCGGGCGTGACCGCTGTTTTATTTCTATGCTAGCGTGCCTCAAAATTGCGAATCGGGATCAGCGATTTTCTTCGTCCAAGATCCTCCCTCCTTTTATTCCCTGGTTGCCATGCCGCCTCTCGCGCGGCGCTGCGGATTGATCATTTCGATGCAATTTCAGAAGGCGCACGTCAGTATTATCAGATCCATTCGGCATGTCAGCCTGGCGCGTGACTGGCATCGGTCGCGCGGTAAGGACGAGTTGCCGAAATTCGCGACGTTCGTTCCCAACGAGCGGGCAGGGGACGCGGCCGACCTTCTGGTAAACGAAGTCAGGCGCGACGGTGGGGAACTGTTCTATCTCTGCGTTGCGGCCGGCGCGCGCGTCGAGCAGGTCTATGATGAGAAAATGCCGTCGCGTTTTCTTCACGAGTGCCTCGACGGCTCGATGGCAAATGCAGCCAAACCGATCTGGGACGCCTGCACCGTGAACCAGCTTCCGGTGTATTCGATCATCCCGCTGGCTGATCGCGATGGCGTTCCTGTTACCGTCGAACAGATTTTCCTGCCCTACAGCCGCGACGGATCGCGCGTGGACTTCATGGTGGCGGCGCTGCATGCGTGCAGTACCGAGAGCCGTTTTGCACATCAGGGATTGCTGCGCGGAATTGCGAAGGCACCGTTGCACTGGGCCGTCATGATCGACCCGTCGATGTCGGTCGCGCCACGGCCGGAGCAGGACTCCGGCCACGGAATTGTGCTCGATGACATGTTTCCGGCGATGGGTGCCGCGATATCGCGCTAACGCAGTCTGCTTGGCAATTTATTCTCCAAAGTCGGCTGATTTTAGCAAGTAAATTTCAATAATGTGCGAAACTGGACGGGTGCAGATAAACTATTTCTAAAAAT
>DASYEA010000092.1:0-8383 GCA_036499265.1 Schlesneria sp.
GTTTTGCTGGTATCTTCAACGGTGCAGCGTCTTTTAGGAATGCGAATTTTATGGAATCTAAGCTCACAAGACTCGATTTCGAACTTGTGGTGCTTCCTCCAAATGTCTCTGTCGTCATCACATCTGCCAGCAGCGGCGGCACCCGAACGGGAACGTCTGCGCTATCAGCGGTACAAACACAGTTGAACGACCTTTGGTCGGCCCCCTTATCATTAAGCGGCGGACTCACGCCGTAACGGAAAGTCGATTGAGTGCCGTCAGCTCTGTTGCTGATGGCCAGGAAAGTGGTTCGTCTCGCACGCCGGTTTTAAGGACGTCAGGTTAGCTGGGCGATTTCGAAGGAACAGCTGATGGCTATGAAATTGTATGTGGGCAACCTGACGTACGGCGTAAACAACTCATCACTCGAGGCGTTGTTCACGCCTTTCGGTGAAGTTCGCTCAGCCCAAGTCGTAATGGATCGCGACACCGGTCGCTCCAAGGGTTTTGGCTTCGTCGAAATGGGCGACGATCAAGCCGCCAAGTCGGCGATGAACGAACTGAATGGTAAGGACGTCGATGGACGCGCCCTGACCGTCAACGAAGCTCGCCCACGCGAAGATCGCGGCGGCGGTGGTGGTGGCGGCCGAAGCGGTGGCGGTGGTGGATACGGTGGCGGACGATCACGCTACTAGGCCAGATGTTTGCATGGCGGGTCACTGTCTGAGCCTATTGGTTGAGACAGTGACCCCCTGCAAGATTTTTCGGCCTGGTGACATGCAGTTCACCGACCAGCCATTTCGGACTAGGGAGACTTCATGTCGAACTCAAGCAAGAAGCCAGTGCCGCTTTACGAAGGTGTCACTCGACTTCCCTGTCCGATCTGCGGACATCCCAGCTATTCACGCGAAGGGATTCATCCTCAGTGTGCCATGGCTGTCGCCGATAAAGCTCATATCGATCGGATCAATTCGCACCCGGTCATCACTGCGATTTCTGTTGAGACGCCGCTGGAACGACATCAAAAACGATGTCCAGAATGCCGTGCCGTCCTGCACGTTCGCCGTTCCCGCTGCCACTGCGGCAATCTATTTGGCGTCGCCAAGATTGCGGTTGATTCCTGAGAATTCGTGTACAGAGGTCATCCCTGTCCGACCAGCAGGATGTGAACGACACTCTAAAACCGGTTTCGCAGGCCGCCTTCATCCCAACAGCAATTGCGGTCAGCACTTAAAGCGTGTTCCGAGTTGCCTCGAAGTGAGAAATGCACTTTCTTTGGCAGCTCGTTTAGGGCGAACGGTTCGCACCTAAGTCGCTTCATCTGCTGAAGCTAGGCCGATTTCCCTGCCACTGCATTGACGAATCGAAATTCGTTTGCCAGAATCTCTCGTTCCGTTGGTTGGACAATTTGGTTTTGAGCGCTAGGATTTCGCGCAGGAGTTGAGTTGCATGGGTCGCTATTCTGGTCCCAAAGGTCGAATTAATCGCCGACTTGGGACAATGGTATTTGAGAATGCAGGTGCGGTACGGGCCTTGGAAAAGCGGCCGAATCCTCCAGGGATGGCGGAACGTCGTCGCAAATTGTCTACTTATGGTATGGCCTTAGCCGACAAGCAGAAGATCAAGTACCACTACGGAATGCGCGAAGCTCAGTTGCGACGTTATTTCGCCAAAGCCCGCTCACAAAAGGGTAACACCGGCGAAATTCTGCTGGTGATGTGTGAACGACGCCTCGATAACGTGGTCCGCAGAGCTGGTTTCACGACCACTCGCATGCAGGCCCGTCAAGGCGTGGTCCATCGCCACTTCCAGTTGAATGGCAAAACCATCAACAAGCCGTCCATCGCCGTTCAACCAGGCGACGTGATCACGCTGCGAAATCGTCCGAACGTTCGCAAGCTGTATCGCGAAATCGTTGACAGTGGTTCACGACAGAATGTCGATTGGATTTCATTCGACGCCAAGGATCTGGAAGCCCGCGTTCAGGCTCTGCCAACCGGCAGCGACGCCACCGTGCCGAACATTGAAATCGGTCGCGTCATCGCCTTTATGGCTCGCTAATCGCAGTTGCTGCGAATGGATTTACAAAGCGTCCTCCTTGTGAGGACGCTTTTGTTTTTATGGCTCAGACGTTGGAAGCAGCGAAATATCGAAGCGTGAATCGCGAGTTGGGTACTTTTCTCAACCTGACAAACCCGATAGCATTCGATAGCGCGGCGACCGACTCTGGCACCGCAACCACACTTGAGATGACTTCTTGGATGCCGGGAGATTCGGCCAATGTTTGATGAGCGTTTCCCCACCATTCTGCTGTTTGGCGCGCCTGGCGTCGGCAAGGGCACACAGGGAATGATTCTTGGCCAGATCCCTGGCTTCTATCACCTTTCTTGCGGTGATGTTTTCCGTTCCTTGAATATCAACTCTCCCGAAGGGCGCGAGATCTACGAATACAGTTCAAGCGGAAAGCTTGTTCCCGACGAGTTGACCGTGAAAATCTGGAAGAAATCACTTCTAGGCCACATCGCGATCTCTCGCTATCGTCCGCCGGACGAACTGTTGGTCCTGGACGGGATTCCTCGCAATCCGCATCAGGTGGCCATGTTGAAGGACACGATTAATGTCCTGCACATCGTCTACCTTGTCTGTGCCGACATGGACAAGATGATTGACCGGATCAAACGCCGCGCCATTCGCGACAATCGCGCGGATGACGCGAATGAAGAAATCATTCGATCAAGGTTCGAGGTCTACCAGCGAGAATCTGAACCCGTCATCAACGCCTACCCGCGCGAGATGATCTCTCAGATCGACGCGATGCAGTCACCGGCCGAAGTGCTGGTCAATGTCTTGGAAAAGCTGATCCCGATTCGCAAAACATGGCTGGCCAGCCTGCCAAGCCAGCCATTCTAAGCACGAGAATTCTCGTAGGACGGGTTGGAAACGTTATCAACCCGTCATTTCCCGTAACGTACGATGAACCGGGAAGCGAAAGGCCGAAGCCGACGGGCTGGAAGCCCATCTGATGCGATCTCAATTGGGCCCGTATGGCTTTGGAGTTTGTTTTCCGGAGCCTTTGCGGCCTCGCCCGCGTTTCTTGCCTTTCGGAGCGGCAGACTCTTCTTCTGGGCTCACCGGTTGTCCCACCTGTTTCTTGAGCTGCAATATTCGATCACGCAACTTGGCCGCGCGTTCGAACTCCAGTGCGTCGGCGGCAGCCATCATCTCGGCTTCCAATTCATTGAGATATTCCTGCGTGACATACTGAGTCTCGTCAGTACCAGCAGCTTGTTGAGCGATCTTCTTGGCCTGGATCTCCTCTTCGATTCCTTTACGGATCGCCTTCTTGATTGTCTCCGGGGTAATTCCGTGCTCTTTGTTATAGGCAATTTGAATCTCGCGCCGGCGGTTCGTCTCATCGATCGCATGCTGCATGCTGTCGGTGACGGAGTCTGCGTAGAGCAACACTTGAGCGTTCACATTTCGAGCTGACCGGCCGATGGTCTGAACCAAACTCGTGGCGCTCCGTAGAAATCCTTCTTTGTCGGCGTCCAAAATGGCGACGAGCGACACTTCGGGAAGGTCAATCCCTTCGCGCAACAGGTTCACGCCAACGACACAGTCGTACTTTCCTTCGCGCAAGCTACGCAGGATTTCGACACGTTCGAATGCATCCAATTCGGAATGCAACCAGGCGCAAAGGATTCCCTCTTCAGTGAGGTATGTCGTCAAATCTTCAGAGAGACGCTTGGTCAAAGTCGTCACGAGAGTTCGTTCGCCCTTCGCCGTTCTGTCGCGAATTTGCTGAATCAGATGCGGAACCTGGCCGCGCGCGGGATGGATGTGAATGGTTGGATCAACCAGACCAGTCGGCCGAATCACCTGCTCGACGATCTCACCTTCGGATTGTTCCAACTCCCAATCAGCAGGAGTCGCGGAAACAAAGACCGTCTGGTGTCGCCGCAGATTCCATTCGTCAAACTTCAGCGGGCGGTTGTCCAGCGCCATCGGCAGCCGAAAGCCGTGATCGACGAGCGTGGTCTTGCGCGCGAAGTCGCCGTTATACATCGCCCGAATCTGTGGAACCGTCACGTGGGATTCATCAATAAACAACAGATAGTCTTCGGGGAAAAAGTCGAGTAGCGTATACGGCGGTTCACCGGGCTTCCGGCCAGAAAGGGCTCGACTGTAGTTCTCGATCCCGGGGCAAAAGCCAACCTCTCGCAGCAATTCCACGTCGTGACGCGTTCTCGCGTTCAATCGTTGTGCTTCGAGCAGTTTGCCTTCACGGCGAAATTTCTCGAGTTGCAAATTCAATTCGCGCTCAATCTCGTCGCACGCCGATTTCACGCGGTCTTCCGGTAGCACGTAGTGCTTCGCGGGATAGACGTACATGTCATCCAGCTTCTTTGTCTCTTCTCCGGTGAGCGGATTGATGATCGCCAATTTTTCGATCTCGTCGCCCCAGAGTTCAATACGGAAAGCAAACTCTTCATAAGCGGGCCAGACTTCAACGACATCGCCGCGAACTCGAAAATTGCCGCGCTGAGGAGCCACATCGTTGCGGCTGTAATGGATGTCGCACAGCTTTCGCAGCAGCTCATCCCGATCGATCGTGCCCCCCAACTGAAGCGGGATCATCATCTCCAGATAATCTTTTGGCGAACCCAGGCCGTAAATGCAGCTCACACTGGCGACGACGATGGTATCGCGACGGCTGACGAGGGCGCTCGTGGCCAGCAGCCTCAAGCGGTCGATTTCTTCGTTGATCGACGAGTCTTTTTCGATGTAGATGTCGCGTTGCGGGATGTAGGCTTCGGGCTGGTAGTAATCGTAGTAGCTGACGAAATAGCTGACGGCGTTGTTTGGGAAGAAGTCACGGAATTCGCCGTACAACTGAGCGGCCAGCGTCTTGTTGTGTGAGAGGATCAGGGCAGGGCGTTGCATCTGCTGGATGATGTTCGCCATGGTGAACGTCTTGCCCGAGCCTGTCACCCCAAGCAGCACCTGATCCCGCTTTTGCTCCTTTAACCCACTGACGAGTTTCTTGATCGCCTGAGGCTGATCACCCGCTGGCTGAAACTCACTCGAAATCTGAAACCCAGACATAGCGCCTCGACGACATTGAATTGGCGAGCGATCATCCCTCACACAGTACGACGCCACCCATAGTAACAACGTGCCGTCTGTCGTCCACCGGCCTCGGCAACTCCTGCCGCAACATCAATTGACATCGGGTGATGCAGCATGTGCTGAATTCCATCAGGGAGGTCGATTCGCGCCTCACGCAGAAGCTGCCGTCCAAGGGGAAAAGTCACCAGAAGCGGCGAACTCTGCAGCAGTTAGGTGTGAATCGCGAAGGCTCCGCAACGTGAGTTTGTTCGACACAGGCCGGTTACCAGTGCTCACCCGATTAATCGCCAGAATTTATCAAGAACCCACCCCGCCGACGCCGATCTTCGTTATGCGGCGTGGCCTGCGCGCTGTGAAAGATTCGAATGCCCGACGGGGGCGTTCGGTCTGTGCATCTTGTCGCTTCTACCAGGGATGAATGATGCGACATCGACTTCGATTGTTTACAGGTGACGAATCAGCAACTCCAGTTGCAGAGCCGCCAGTCAACGTTCGTTTGGCCGACATCTCTCGAGCGCTGCTTGATGCCGCTCGTCGTAATCGCGCCTGGCTGGACGATTTTGCTGACGAAGAGATCCAAGTCTCTCCAGACTTGTTCGAAATCTTGTCAGCCTATGTTCGTATGCGGCCTGGCGCATAAACTCACCGAGATCAAAAAAGCGAGTTCGACCACGGTCGAACTCGCCACTTTGCGCAGCAAGCTGTTTCACGATGCCGTAGAATTGCGGCATGGAACAGATCTTGAACTCATCGCAACCGTTCCCTGACACCGCTCCACGTGATGCTCGCCGCATCTGGGAGGCTGGCGTCGCGGCGGTCAATTCCGACCGCCTGGTGCATGGCGTCGTCTATCGTAGCGACGACAGCCTACACATTTGCGGCGAAGAGATTCTCCTTTCCAGCATTCGACGGATCGTCGTTGTTGGTGCCGGTAAAGCCAGCAGCGGGATGGCACGAGGTCTCGAAGAGGCCCTCGGTCCTGATCTGGTCGACGCGAAAGTCACAGGCTGGGTAAATGTTCCCGCGGACTGTGTCCTGCCACTGCGCCGAATTCATCTTCACCCCGCCCGGCCTGCGGGGATCAACGAGCCGACAGAGTTCGGAGTCGTTGGGGGTGAGCGGATTCTCGAGCTGGTTTCGGGGCTTAGCGCTGATGATTTGTGTCTGGTGCTCTTGTCAGGCGGTGGCAGTGCTTTGTTGCCGCTGCCGGTTCCTGGCATCACCCTGGCTGACAAGCAGGCCATGACGCGCGCGCTCAGTCGGCTGGGCGCCACCATCAATGAACTCAATACGGTTCGCAAGCATCTTTCGTTGATCAAAGGGGGAGGTCTGCTGCGCGCGGCCCCCGCCGGGCGAATGATCGCTCTTGTCATTTCGGATGTAGTTGGCGATCCGTTGGAGATCATCGCCTCGGGACCTACGGTCTGTGATCACAGTACTGCTGCCGACGCTCTTGCCGTGCTGGATAAATTCCACCAAGGAAGCGCCGATCGCGAACTCTTTCCGTCGTCGATCTGGGACGAACTGCGCCGGCAAGTCGACGCGAATCTCACTCCCAGCGAACCCCGGATCTCTTGCCGGAACCAGATCATTGGGAACAATCAGACCGCAGTAGCAGCGGCGATGAAATGTGCTCGCGCGTTGGGCTATGAAGTCCATTCCATGGGAAGTGATCGGCAAGGTGACGCTCGGGAAGCCGGCAAGGAAATCGCGGGACGGTGTCTCGCGATTCTGCGTTCGGAAAATCCAGGGCCGATCTGCCTGATTGGTGGCGGTGAACCGGTCGTTAAACTGGCCGAGACAAGTCGACCGCGCGTCGGTGGTCGCAATCAAGAAGTGGCACTGGCCGCTCTGTGCCATCTTTGGGATGAGCAACTTGAAGGGGTCGCAATCCTCTCCGGCGGCACCGACGGCGAAGACGGCCCGACCGATGCCGCGGGCGCAGTCTGTTCCGAGGAAGTTCGCGATACCGCTCGTGAACGAAAGCTCGATCCATTCGACGCGCTCGCTATCAACGATTCTTATACGTTCTTCGCTGCTGCGGGTGGCTTGGTAAAGACTGGCCCAACTCATACGAACGTGATGGACTTGCAAGTCGCCGTCGTGCGACCGTGTGACTGAGTGCGGATCATCAACTTCGTGAACAGACGCGCCATCGGTTCGTGCCAGTGCTGTGCTTTGCAAGCCTAATGTGAAGTCGTGTCGTGAAGATCAGCGTGGTTCGGCTTCGGCTGACTTTCGCAACTGCTGCTGATGTGTCTGGTTATGCCCCCAATCTTGGAACCATTTTGTGAATTGCCATTTGATGCACAACATGGCTCCAATCAACATGGGCCATCCCGATAATCCGCCAGCAATCGGCCCAGCGATCCCGATATTAAAGAGTCCATAGACCGTCAGAACCAAGGCCCAAAACACCCCTGTCGCATCAACGGGGCGTTTTCGTCGACTACTCGGCGGTGTCACGTCCGCATCTGGACTCACGGGATTGGGATGTACATACAGCCTGAAGGACTTCATGGATCTATTCCACCAACCTCTGACGAACAAGCCCAGGATTATCGGCGGGACGGATCGCTTTCAATCCCAATCGACACTCACAATCATGCGCTGTTGTCGGTCATTACACGGCTACACAGGAAATTCGTGGTGGGCGGAGCCGAATTTAGGGGGTGCCGCAATTTTATTGCGGGTCACCGGTTTTGCGATGTTGAAATGATCCACTTATACGCCGTCAATACTAAGCATGCGACAACTCGTATCGCAGGTCGTGACCATCGTCGCTCCGCAATCAAGATTACCATTCCAGTAGGGAACAAGACTCGCAGCACCCAGACAAGTCCCCAAGCGAGCCACACATTCTCTGGATGCCCTTTTGAACGAACCAGAACCGGGATCAGGGCTGTACCTAGGACGACGACCGTGATGCAATAGATTGTTTCGGTGTGCGTGAGAGTTTTTTCAAGGATCGCCATATCCGTCCACGAATGTCCATGAGATCGAAGCCGCCCCAGCTTATCTCTCGGTCGGTTCAGTTTCGATCCCAAATGCAGAAAGCAGCCCTGAACTCACTCTCTAACGGACTTCAGGAAGCAGCCGAGCGAGACGTCATTGCCGCGCGTAAACCCATGTCACGTTACCAGAATATCGCCATGCCGGCCTCCAAGTATTGGTCAAAGTTTTCCGGTTACTCCTTTACTCGGTGACCATTCACAAGTTATCTTTGATGTACCGGTCGCCGACGCCATTGGTCGCAACCAGCTTGCCTTGCCTC
>DASYEA010000093.1:0-2697 GCA_036499265.1 Schlesneria sp.
GCTTCGCCCAGCAATGGGGCGACGGAGACGACCCGAATGTTCGGCAGCATCTGCTCGGGTTT
Source organism: Schlesneria sp. (assembly GCA_036499265.1). Lineage (GTDB taxonomy): Bacteria > Planctomycetota > Planctomycetia > Planctomycetales > Planctomycetaceae > Schlesneria. The sequence continues at coordinate 63 of DASYEA010000093.1, forward strand.
CAATGGCAGACTGTTCGTGACCACGATTTCAACGATTGGTGCTTCGCGCAATCGCTGAGTAGCCTGGCCGCAGAAGACCGCGTGAGTGGCCCCAACATAGATGCGACTGGCTCCGTGCTGATGAATCGTCTTAACAGCACCCGCCATCGATCCACCCGTGGTGATCATGTCGTCGAAAATGATGCACGTTTTTCCGCCGATGGGGCCGCCGATCAGATTTTCCTGGCGAGTCTCAAAGGCATTCGCGCGTCGCTTATCGACAATCGCAAAGCTGCCACCGAGGTGGTCGACATGCTGTAGTGATCGTTTGATGCTCCCTTCGTCCGGGCTGACGATAACCAGGTTTTCCTTCGAGAGGTTCAACGATCGGAAGTAGTCGTCCAGGATCGGAGCCGCATAAAGGTGATCCACCGGGCAGTCGAAGAACCCCTGGATCTGAGCAGCATGCAGGTCCATCGCCAACACTCGGTCAGCTCCTGCCTTTGTGATTAGATTCGCGACCAACTTGGCGGTGATCGGAACGCGACCCATGTCCTTGCGATCTTGTCGCGCATATCCATAGTAAGGGAGCACGGCCGTGATACGAGCCGCGCTGGCACGCTTGCAAGTATCAATCAGTATCAGCAGTTCCATCAGGTTTTCGTTGACCGATGGACCGGTGGGCTGAATCAGGAACACGTCCCGACCACGCACGTTCTGATCGAGCCGGACAGAGATTTCTCCATCCGGAAAATTACCCAGTTCGACTGCTCCCAGGCCAATTCCCAAGTAGGAAGCGATTTCGGCGGCGAGTTTCGGGTTCGCGCGGCCACTCAGAATACAGAGTTCGTCGTGCATGAATACGCTGCTGAACCGATCATGGGCATGGAAGGAGGGCGGTCAAAACGGGGCCGCATTTTCAGCCAAGCCCCTGCCAAACGCAAGCCGCACAACGGAGTTTGTCGCAATGAACTAAGGAATTGCAGGATGCAAATTGCAATTCGAAAAATGCGATTTTGCGCAGGCTTGAGTCTGCCAGATACAGCGATTTGATCGTGCGGTACGCTGCCTTCGTATTCGCTGAAGCGCGCTTAGCCTTCGAGCGATGTGAATGGCGCAACTTCGGTTCCGGCAGGAACTTCGACCTTCCCTCGTAGCACCACATGCGGTCCGATCCGGCAATCGGCACCGATCACGACAGGGCCGTGAATGTAAGTGAACGGAAGGATCACGGTGTCGGCACCAATGACTGCTCGCGGATCGATATACGTCAATTCCGGCACCGAGATGGAAACTCCATTTGCCATCAGTCGCGACAGATTCGACTGTTGAATCGCGCGAGTCACATCGGCCAATTGGGCACGCGTGTTGACGCCCATTGCTTCGGAAACTTCGAAGACCTTGGCGGCAACCACCGTCTTCCCGTCTCGCTTCAAAACGAGCGGACAATCCGTCAGATAGTACTCTGCCTGATTGTTATCGGGGCGAATGCGGTCCAATGCCGACAGCAGCGATTTGGAATCGAAGGCGTAACAGCCCGTGTTGATCTCTTGAATGCACTTTTGTTCGGGAGTCGCATCGCGTTCTTCGACGATTCGATCAAACTTGCCGGCTTGGTCACGAACGATACGTCCCAGACCTTGGTTCGCCTGTGTGTCTGTGGTGCCAATCACGGCGGCGGCATTTGAATCGGACTGTGCTTTCAGCAGGCCCACCAACGATTCGCTTTTCAAAAGCGGTGTATCTCCGGCGAGCACCAGCACAGGCCCATCGTGCGATGCCAACTGGTCGCGGCACATCATGATGGCGTGCCCCGTCCCCTTCTGTTCTGCTTGAAGAGCAAACTCGACATCGGGGTGTCGAGAGAGTTCGGCTTGAACCAGTTCCGCGCGGTGACCCACGACGGCCACGATCCGCGAGACACCAGACGCACGCGCGGCGTCCAGCACATATTCGATCATCGGTCTGCCGCAGACTTCATGCAGCACCTTGGGCAGAGCCGACTTCATTCGAGTACTCTTGCCCGCTGCCAGAATGATTCCTAAAGCTCCGTTCGACACTGTCAATTCCTCTTGGTCGATAGTTCAAAAGTTGCGGCAGCATGACATCGCCGAGCGTTCAGTCCGTTCGTTGAAAACAACGGCGTGGCGACTTAACCGATTAGAACTTAACCCCGGCTCGCAGCATCAGGGTGTCGTTAAAATTAAATCCGGGTGTCACCGTCTTGAAGTCGACGTTCCTGCCGAAGACGACACCCAATTCGATGAATTTATCATAGGTGACGTGATCGCTGCGCACGCCGACGGCAAAACGCCAGTCCTGCATCTGCACTTGCTGTTGCGATGAGACCCCAGGCTGATTGATCTGATAAGACTCGACGTGGTATTCGCCGCTCGCATACAGCCAGTGAGCTCCGTGGTTGATGTTGCCGAGGAAGTAGCTGATTCGCGACTTCGGAAACAGCAGGCGAACTTCCCACAAATCGTTCGGGTTCCACACCACCCCGGCATACGGCAGGATGATTTTGTCGACTCGGTCCCAGTACCCCGCTCCCAAGACGATCATCCACTGTGGTGATGCGCGATAGAACAGCATGGCGTTACCGTCCAGTTGCAATGCTTCGCGACCCAATCCGCCATTGAAGTCCGTATCCAAA
>DASYEA010000094.1:0-2908 GCA_036499265.1 Schlesneria sp.
AAGGAGGACACGTTTGGGATTGCTGTATACGAGACGGACCTTCGCTTCCAAAATCGTCACGCAAGTGCTTTCGCTGCCAACTAGTGCTCGGGCGAGATTGAATTCACCGTTTTTGTCCGGTAGCAACTGATCCAAGTTGTAGCCGGAAACGCGTCTTGGGATCTTGGGGTAACGCTGGTCGATGAACGCCTTGTAACGGCTGCGCAATGCTTTCAGCTTTCCGTAAATCTCTCCGATTCGACCACCGCCCATAATTCCGCGTTCCAAATCAGGGTCGTTCATCACTCCGACGGTCAATTGAGTCCCGTCGTACAAAAGGATGTCCATAGCCAAAACATTGTCGGCGGCTTTCCCGGCCATTTGCGCATGCGCGCCACAAGAGTTGTTGCCTAACATGCCGCCGAACGTACAGTGGTCGTGGGTAGCCGGATCGGGTCCCCAAGTGAGCGTGTGTGGCTCTGCCGCATTGCGGAGCGTATCGCAGACAGTCCCCGGCTGAACGCGTGCGTATTTTTCATGCACATTTAGTTCGAGAACGCGATTGAGATACTTACTCCAATCCATCACCACGGCAACGTTGCAACATTGGCCGGCAAGACTCGTGCCGCCGCCACGCGACAGAATCGGCGCATCGAATTTGCGGCAGGCAGCCACAGTGCGAACGACATCTTCGCTCGTCTTGGGGATTACTACGCCAATTGGAACTTGCCGATAATTAGAACCGTCTGTCGCATACAAGGCCCTGCTTCCTGCGTCGAACCGCACTTCGCCTTCCACTGACTTTCGGAGTTCCGCTTCCAGTTCTGCAGGATCCACGGCTGAGGATCTGTGGTTGGTCTTAATTTCTTCCGGTGCGATGAGTGGAACCCTGCTGGCCGACATCTCTGCTCCTTCATGCAGCAAACTTTTTGGCATCTGTGAGTTTCAGTACCAGACCATTTCCGGGTCTGGAAAGGTCTGGGTGCAATTCGCCGTTCTTCAGTTCGGGTAAACCGTCAAACAGGAACTGCTCAATACGAGCGTGATCGTGAAAGTACTCGACATGTCTGACCGGAATAGCGGAACAACAAACATGGCTGTGTAAAGCGGGCGCGGTGTGAGCAGACATCGGAAGCTGGTTCGCCTGACACAACGCGCATACTTGCAGAAAACCGGTGTAACCTTCGCATCGGGTCGCATCCGCCTGAAGGACGTCGACCGAACCGGCCGCGAGCATTTTTTGAAAATAAAAAGAGTTATATCCGTATTCTCCTGCGGCAATCTCCATCCCCGATGGCGCGCAATCTCTGATCAACCTCAGTCCTTCGAGATCGTCGGAGGAAACAGGCTCCTCGAACCAGCTAACGTTGAATTGGGCAAAATAGTCGGCTTGGGCAAGCGCCAGTTTCCGGCTGTACGCGCCATTAGCATCAACAAATAGTTTTGTCGTAGGGCCGATCGCCTTTCTCACCCGCTTCACGCGTTCTCGGTCCGCAACCGGATTGCGCCCAACCTTCATCTTGACCTGTTGAATGCCCTGCTCGACCCAGCCACTCATTTGTTCGACAAGTTGGTCGTCGGAGTAAGATGTGAAGCCGCCGCTGCCATAGACGGGCACTGATCGCCGGACAGCACCAAACAGGTTTGTGAGGGAAATTCCGAGCAGGCGAGCCTTTAAATCCCAAAGCGCAGAATCCACCGCGGCAATGGCGCAAGATGCAACGCCCGATCGACCAAGGTTCCGAACCGAGCGAATCATTTTCTGCCAACACTCAGGAATACTCAGCGCATTACGGCTTTCAATCTCTTTTGCCAGGACTGTCTGAATAATCTGGGCCGACGCTTGATGCGCATAGCTGTAACCAACTCCTTTCTTTCCGCCAGCACTAATTTCCGAAAGGACTAAGGTGGTGCTGTCCCATTCAAGGGTGCCGTCAGATTCGGGCTGGTCTGTAGGAATTGTGAATGTGGAAACTGCCACTTTGCTGATGGGAACGTTGTCGTTTAGAGCCTTGAGCACCATTTTTCAAACACGCGACACTCGCGGCCCGTAATCTGGCCGCAACATCCACAAATTGAAAGCCTTATTAAGGATGAGTTTCTTGGGAGCGGGGTGGCCTGTGTTTCATGTCGCAGGTCAAGTATGTGTTCCATATTTCTATCGTCACTAGGTGGACGAGATCACATGTTCTCGCATCTCTACTACACGCGGAAGCGCAAGCAAATAAACGTAGGAGACGGTAGTGATGACTGCGGCAGATGTGATGGTAGAGGCTTTGATCGAATGGGGTGTCGAAGTGATTTTCGGACTTCCTGGTGACGGCATAAACGGAATTATGGAGTCACTTCGTACTCATCAGGAAAAAATTCGCTTTGTTCAAGTACGTCACGAAGAAGCTGCCGCGTTCATGGCCTGCGGCTACGCGAAGTTCACGGGAAAATTGGGAGTTTGCCTTGCTACATCAGGACCCGGTGGAATTCATCTGCTAAACGGCCTTTACGATGCCAAATTGGATGGCCAGCCAGTCTTGGCGATTACCGGACTTCAGTTTCACGATCTGATCGGAACCTTTACACAACAAGATGTGGCCCTCGACAAACTCTTCATCGATGTGGCAGTGTTCAACGAGCGGGTCATGGGGCCTACTCACGTTGAGAATCTAACCGACCTCGCCTGCCGCATGGCGTTGGCTTATCGTGGAGTGTCACACCTTACTTTTCCTGTCGACCTGCAGGAACAAGAACTAAAAGCAAAACAGCGTTCCCCACGAAATGTCGCTCACCACACCTCAGATGTGTTTGCCCGCAGTGCACGGCTTCCGGATCGAGTCGAACTTGAGCGCGCTGCCTCAATCCTCAATGAAGGCAAGAAAGTTGGCATTCTCGCGGGTCGTGGCGCATTGGGAGCCTCAGACGAGTTGGAACAAGT
>DASYEA010000095.1:0-7238 GCA_036499265.1 Schlesneria sp.
CTCATCGTCCGTCATATCCTCGGATGTTTCAGCCGCAAATTTGGCCGGTGTCTGCAGGCGGGTCGGCGAATGATGCAGTTTCGTCTCTAATTTCGGCAGGGAGAATCTTTCCGGCACCAGGTCATTCCAGAACGATTCTCGCAGTTCGCGCACAGGGATCGGCGTGAGGAAGTCGTTGCGTTTTTCACGGAGGCCGGTCCCATGTCTACCCTGCCCACTCTGGTCGAAGACTGCTATGAATCGGCTTCGTTTGGCGATCAACGTTTGACAGACCGGCTGGTCAAGATCGTCGACCAAATGAGTGAATACCCGAACCTGAGTATTCCCAGTGTGATGAAGGTCCGCGCCGGTACGGACGCAACCTATCGGTTCTTCAAAAACAAGCGAGTCACTCCGGAAGCCATTCTGGAGCCGCATATTTGTGCCACCAAGGAGCGAGTCGGGCAATTGCGCGTGGCATTGCTGGTGCAGGACACCACAGAAATCGACCTGACGCGTCCCGAGCAACAGGTGCAAGGGGCAGGTCCGCTGGACGGCAACAAGCGACTGGGGGCGCTTTACCATCCGCTGATGGCCTTCAGCGATCAGGGTCTGGCGTTGGGGACCGTGTGGAATAAGACGTGGATTCGCGAAGAGGAGGGCGAGGCAGAGAAAGAGAGAAGAGAGAAGTTGTCTGCGGCGGAAAAACGAGAAGAGATGCGTCATCGTCCCATTGAGGAAAAGGAAAGCATCCGCTGGCTGGAAGGATTTCGTGCGGCTCTGGCCACCGCCAAGCAGTGTCCACAGACGCAGTGCATCTGCATTGGTGACAGCGAGGCTGACATCTATGAATTGTTTCTGGAGCAATGTCAGGTCAACCAGACTCGCAAACTGGAGATGTTGGTTCGGTCAGGTCGTGATCGTTCTCAGAAGGGAGGCGGCGGAAAAGTCCTGGATGCCCTGCGCGACACCCCTTGTTTGTTCACCAACAGTGTGGATGTCAGTAAACGGACCCTCAAGATCAAAGTGAAAAAAGGGCCCCGCAATCAACCGCGGGATGCCCGATTGGCCCAAGTCGAAGTGCGGGCCAAGACGGTCACTTTGCACCCTTCCTCCCGGCCGAACGGTTCGCTCGCCGAGGTGACTGTCAATGTTGTGCTGGTGGAGGAGACCAATACTCCCGAGGGACAGATCCCGATTCAATGGCTGCTGATGACAACCCTGCCGATTGACACCCTCGAACAGGTCCAGTCAATCGTGCAGTACTACACCGTTCGCTGGCAGATCGAGATTTATTTTCGAACGTTGAAATCCGGCTGCCGCGTCGAAGAGAGATACTTCGAGAAGATCGAACGGACGCTCAACTGCCTGGCGGTCTACTGCATCGTGGCTTGGCAGATCCTCTACATGTGTCATCTGAGCCGTGAATGCCCTGATGTCAGCTGCGAAGTCGTATTCGACCCCAGTGAATGGATGCCCCTGTACATGGCCATCTACCGAGCCACCCCACCGAAAACTTCACCTACGCTTAATGAGGTTGTTCGGATGATTGCCTCGCTGGGAGGATATGTGAGTCGCAAATCCACCGAGCCAGGAACTCAAACACTGTGGATTGGCATGCAACGACTCAATGACTTGGTCTTGGCATGGCACGCGTTCGGACCGGGCGCAACGCTTCGTTGATTTTTTACCCCCCAAAAGATATGACGGACGATGAGGGGCGAGCCGGGCGGAGAGCGAAGTCTTCGCGTAGGCGTGCAAGTAGCTGGCAAGTTGTTGGCTCCGTTGGGGCGAGCCCAACGGAAGCCTATGAGTGCCCAGGCGGAACAGTAGACTCAATCGCGCGCGACCACCTCATCCGTACTAAATTTGTGTGAGTAATTTGAGAAGTGGAATTCATCGCTTTGTGACGTGCGATGACTGCGGTCGTTGATAGACTTGGTGGCTGACTGAGTTCTTTCATCGAAACAGATTCACTCCCTGAATGCGGAATGATTTCATGTCATTGCCAGTTGTCGAAGTTGCTGCACGGTCCTGGAATCGTCGTCAGTTTTTGATCGCCGGGGGAACCGCTTGTGCCGCATGGCCGGTGTTAGCCGGGCCGCGAACCGCGTTCGCTCAGAAGTCCGTGACGCTGTCGGACTATCCCTTCAAGTTGGGAGTTGCTTCAGGCGATCCATCTCCCGACGGATTCGTGCTGTGGACGCGATTGGCTCCGAAGGCGCTCGAAGGGGGAGGCATGCCCCCGCAGAATGTCGTTGTCGATTGGCGCGTGGCGGACGACGAGGGGATGACCAATGTGATCGCGAAGGGGACGGCGGTTGCCTCGCGCGAGTTGGCTCATGCGGTGCATGTCGAAGTCCAGGGTTTGGAACCAGGCCGCTGGTACTGGTATCAGTTTCAGGCGGCAGGCGAAGTCAGTCCGAAAGGTCGAGCTCGCACGGCTCCAAAGGCCGACGAGACCCCTGATCGATTGCGATTCGCGTTTGCGTCATGCCAGCACTTTGAAACGGGTCTGTTCACCGCGTATCAACACATGGTGAAAGAGGATCTCGACCTGATCGCTCATCTTGGTGACTACATCTATGAAGGGGCGGGACGCGAGAAGCAGATTCGGCAACACGTCGGGCCCAAGCTGCACACCCTGGACGACTACCGAAACCGATATGCTCAATATCGATCCGATGTCTTTCTGCAGGCGGCGCATGCGAAGTGTCCGTGGCTGGTGACATGGGACGATCACGAATTCGAGAACAACTACGCGGACCTGGTTCCCGAGCGGGAAGTCGATCTGGCCGCGTTCCAAGTTCGTCGGGCGTATGCCTACCAAGCGTGGTATGAGCACATGCCGGTTCGCCGAGCTCAGATGCCGAAGGGACCGGACCTGCTGCTGTACCGTCAGGTGCATTTCGGCAAGCTGGCCAACTTTGCAATCCTGGATTCGCGTCAGTATCGGACCGATCAGCCGTGCGGCGATGGAAATAAGCCACCGTGTGCGGCCTCGCTCGATCCGAATGCAACTCTGCTGGGCGATATTCAGGAGCAGTGGTTGTACAAGGCACTCGACGCATCGCCAGCGACTTGGAACGTACTGACGCAGCAGGTGATGATGGCTCGTGTCGACCTGACCCCAGGGCCTGTGAAGTCGCATAGTATGGATCAGTGGCCGGGATATGAGGCCAATCGGCAACGAGTGCTGAAGCATTTTGCCGAGCGCAAGCCAACGAACCCGATCGTGATTACCGGCGACATCCATTCGAACTGGGTCAACAATCTACAGGTCGATTGCGAAGACGAGAAATCGCCGGTGGTGGGAACGGAGTTTGTCGGTACTTCAATCAGTTCCGGTGGCGATGGTGGCGAAGCCGCGCAGCGAGCAGGAGCGTTGTACGCCGAGAACCCATTTGTGAAGTACTTCAACGCGGAACGAGGTTATGTCTCGTGCGAAGTGACTCCGAAGACTTGGACCGCTCGTTATCAGACAGTGCCGTTTGTCACGAAGCCTGATGCGCCGCTGGTAACTCGAAAGACGTTTATTGTGGAGAACGGACGGCCGGGGGCTGTTGAGGCATAAGAAGAGCGAGTAGGGCGTGTGCAGTCTTCGGAACACGCCACTAGTGGCCGCGGCTAACATTCGTGGTGCGTTTCGAAGACTGCACGCACCCTACTGGTCTGTACGTCCCGGAAGCAGCACTCACCGTGTTGGTCCAATTGGCGTGGGCTCAGCCTCTTGTTTAAGAGCATGAAGTCCAGATCTTGCCCACCACAAAAGGTAAATGGACAGCAAAAGCAGAGCGAAAATCAAGATTCGTGCTGGGATATTTCCGTCCCACGAATACGTTTTCATCAGCCTCATCAATATACACGCTGCCAGGAACGCGACGCTCGAAGGCAACTCTCGCCAGCCGAATCGCATGAAGCTGCTCTTCCACATCACGAACAGGCTCCGGTTTTGAACAGGGCACACCGGTTTTGAATCCAATTTCAAACTGGGGCGCCCGTGATCGGGGCGAAGTATGTCTCGAAGACCCAATCTCTTGGCGAGATTGGCTACGCGGAACATTGAAACTAAACGTGGTCTTCTTTCTTGATCAAATCGGGACCGTCACCCAAGACTTTTTCGTAACGGCCGGTTGAGGTCTTCTGGTACTTCGTGAAGCCTTGCTTCTCGAGGCTCTTGTTGCTGATGTCGCCCTTGATGCGGTCGGCGGGCGGGCGTGGGACGCTGGCGGCCGAGATCAAGCGTTCGACTGGTTCACCCGATTCAGGGTGGTTGGTCAGCGCGGGCTCGCCGATTCGCTGCAGAACCTCGAATGGCTCTCCATGAGATCCGTCCGGGTTTACGACAGCGTACTCGTACAACGGCATTTCATATTCCTTCACCTGACGATTTGGGTCGTCGGATTGTGATTCTTGATTCGCCGCATTGTACAGGAATCTGCGGCTGACCAAGAACCATCCTGATTTAATTCTCGGCTGACCCTTTCCTTCGGATAATTGAACTTGGAATCACCGGCAAGAAAGGTAGAATCGACGAATGTTGATGAATTTGTCGGGTGATCCGCAGATCGGTCCATCCGGCACGCAAGCTGACCGACTTCGCGATACGATTCTAATTCCAGGTTAACCTACGATTTAACCTACGATTAGGGTCAGATCGCCCCGCCGAACTCCCTCCGAATTTGTGAGTTTTCCTATGGCATGTTCCCCTCAAGGGTGGGTTTGGCCCGCTCTGCTGCTGGTATTAGCAGGCCCTTCGCTGGCGGCGGAACCTGATCAGGCGGGAGTGGAATTCTTCGAGACCAAGATTCGTCCAGTCCTGGTGATGCATTGTGAGGAATGCCACAGTTCCACGTCGAAGTCGCTCAAAGGTGGATTGCAGCTTGATCATCGAGCGGGATTGCTGAACGGCGGGGATTCGGGGCCGGCGATTGTTCCTGCCGAACCAGACAACAGCCTACTGGTAAAGGCCCTGAAGTACGACGGCTTTGAAATGCCCCCGAAGGGGAAGCTGCCGGCGAATGTCGTGGCCGACTTTGAACAGTGGGTGAAGATGGGGGCACCGGACCCTCGCGAAAAACCAGCCGTCATCACTGCCACCAAGATGGACTTTGCCGAAGCGAGCAAGCTGTGGTCTTTCCAGCCGCCGAAGCAAACGTCACCTCCAGCCGTTCAACAAGCAGAGTGGCCACAGCGAGACCTCGATAAATTCATCTTGGCCACTCTGGAGCAGCAGCATCTCAAACCAAGCGACCCGGCCGATCGTCGGACGCTGATTCGCCGTGCGACTTTCGATTTGATCGGCTTGCCGCCGACGCCGGAAGAGATTGAAGCATTCGTCAATGATGCATCGCCTCAGGCGTTTGCCGCAGTCGTGGATCGATTGTTGAAGTCGCCGCACTACGGGGAACGCTGGGGACGGCACTGGCTGGATGTGGCTCGTTATGGCGAAGATCAAGCGCACACGTTTAAGGCTCGCAATTATCCGCAGGGATACCGATATCGCGACTGGGTCGTGGACGCCTTGAACCATGATTTGCCGTACAATCGGTTCATCTCGGAACAGATTGCGAGTGACCTGCTGGGGAGCCCCAGCGATCCGAAGCGGCTGGCGGCCTTGGGATTGTTCGCACTCGGTCCGGTCTACTATCAGGATAATGGAGAACAAGCGAAGGCCCTGGCTGATGAATGGGACGACCGAGTCGATACGCTGACGCGCGGCGTGCTCGGCCTGACTGTGGCCTGTGCGCGATGTCACGATCATAAGTTCGATCCGATCACCACGGCTGACTACTACGGATTGGCGGGAGTCTTCGCGAGTTCCGAATATCAGGAACGACCGATTGTCTCGCAGGAGGTGCTCGATCAGAAAAGCGTTGCCGAAGCGGCAGCCAAGTCGCATCAACTGCAACTCGATCGCTTCCTGGATGACGAGGCTCGCAAGCTGCGGCCCACGCTGGTGACCGATATCCCGCAGTACATGACCGCGGCCTGGACGGCGATCAATCAACAGAACCAGAAGCCGGATAACAAGAAGGTGCTGGCGAAAATCGCGAAGGATCAGAAGGTCAGTGAAGCCCTGCTGAAGCGCTGGGTCGACCATCTGACTGCAGCGGCAGAAGTCCAGAAGACGCGACCCTATTTGAACGGCTGGTCAGAGTGGTTCGCGAAACAGGATCTGAAGACAGATCTGTCGAATGATGCAGTGGCCCTGGCGGCGGTTCAAAAATTCGCGGCGGAATTGCAGACTGTCGTCGAATCGAAGCTGCCTCAACGAGAATCCTTGTTTGCTGAATTTGGTGAGAATGTCGCCTTCGTCAAAGAGGAAGATCGAGCGATCGTTCCTGCGGGTGTGATTCCATTGGGCAACCTGTTCGATGACACCGCGACGGTGTCACTGAGTGCGGCGGTGGTGACCGACAAATTTGCGGCGGCGGCCAGCGACAAGAGTCTGGGAGTTGATCGCGTTGTTCAAGGCTGGGGCAAGCAGACGCGGATCGCTGCGGGACTTGATTTTGAATTCACGCAACTCGGCAGCGACGGTAGTACGCATGGGGGCGTCATCAATGACGGCTGGGACGCGACAGGTGGGATTCGCACCTTAGGACAGGGGTTCCCTTCGAATTCGAAGCGGACCGAGCAGGGGATCGGGATGCATGCGAATGCTCTGATCACGTTTGATCTCGAGCAACTCCGTCAGGCCGGACTGCTCCCAGCAGATCAGCGATTCATTTTTCGAGCGGATCGGGCCGGGCTGAATGACGATACCTTCGGCAACGGGGGTTCGAGTGCCCATCTAGCGGTGATCGTGTCGCGGCCGCATCGCAAAACCGATCTCTATGACGGGATCATTGCTGGCTATGTGAATGGTCAACAGGTTCAGATCGCCGAGAACGATCGTGTCTACTACTTCAGCGGGGCGATTCCCGCTCCCCTGAAAGCCGATGGAAAGTTTGCGACATTCGAGGTGCCGGTCCCTGCGGATGCGAAGTACCTGACGCTGGTGAGTACTGGCGCTGGCGGACCGGGCGAGAACACGATCAGCAGCGATCACGCGGTCTTTTCGGGAGCTCGACTGGAACAAGATCCCTTGCCTCAATTGGTCGAAGTCGCAGGGCAAGCTTCGTCAGGGCCGACTCGCACGGAAGCGGACCAGCAGCAGGCTCGCCAAGATGCGATGTTGCTGTCAGAGATACTGTATGACGAGGGGCTGTTAGCGTTACCTGGTAATGAAGTCGATAAGCGTTTGCCGGACCCGG
>DASYEA010000096.1:0-9060 GCA_036499265.1 Schlesneria sp.
GAGCCGCGCTGCGTCAGCACGCGGATGTCTTTGCTTCGCGCTCTATCAAATCTGACGAATGAATTCCCCGTGCCAGAACTGCCGGCGCTGCAAATGAGAGTGGATGAAGTCATCCGCTCACCTGAAGAGTGTTCATTCGTGAGGATTTGTCTGATTCGTGGTCAACTCCGTCTTCCACTTTTCCTGACCTGAAAAACAAAAAGGGCCAGGTCGCTCAACGAGTGGAACGTTGAACTGACCTGACCCCTCGGTCCGCTGCAGCAGATTACTCGGCCTTGACGACCACGAAGAACTTGCGTCCATCGCTTGACCGAACATTCAGGACGAGGCCGTCTCCCTTGGAGAATTGATCTCGTGCCTTTTCGTACTCTTCGACGTTCGTCACAACTTGGCCACCCGCTTTTTCGATTACGTCGCCTGCTTTCAGGCCGGCGGCTTGAGCAGGGCTGCCTTCTTCGATGCCGCTAATCACCAGACCGGTCGTAGTTCCCGTGACACCGAATTGCTTGGCGAGATCCTTCGTGAGAGCCCGAACTTCGACACCCAGCGAGTCAAACTTGGTGGCCCGCTGTGGTGCTGGTTCTTCATCGTGGTTCGAGGAGGCAGTCAAGTTTTTGGGCATTTCAGCCACAGTGAGGGTCAGCGTTTCGTGCTTGCCACCGCGAGAAATCTGCACAGGATAGCTCTTGCCAATCGCAAGCTGTTCGACGGCCCCTTGCAGAGATGTCGGATCGTTGATTGGCGTTTCGTTCAATTTCAGGATCAGGTCGCCAGGTTCCAGACCGGCCTTCTCGGCAGGTGAGCCGGGCAGGACGGAGCGGACCAACGCGCCTTCGCGAACCTTCAAGTTGAACTGGCGAGCGGTCTGGGCATCGACAGCCTTGATTTCAGTGCCGATGTAACCACGGGTGACTTCGCCGTTGGCAATCAGTTTCTGGCCGACCCATCCGGCGATGTGGCTGGGGATCGCGAAACCGATTCCGTCATATCCACCGCTTTCGGTCGCGATGGCGGTGTTGATGCCGATCACTTCACCCTTCAGGTTGATCAGCGGGCCCCCGCTGTTGCCAGGATTGATCGCGGCATCGGTCTGCAGGAAGTCGGCTCGAGCGGTGATGCGGTTGCTGCGGCCTTTGGCGCTGATGATCCCAGCGGTCACTGACATATCGAGGCCGAAGGGGCTACCAATTGCCAGCACCCAGTCACCGACTTGAGTCTGATGGCTGTCACCCAATTGCAGAGGCTTCAAGCCCGAGGCATCGATGCGAACGATGGCGACGTCGGTGCGCGGATCGGTCTTGATGTCTCGACCGATGAATTCTCGTCCATCAGCCAGGCGAACTTTGACTTCGTCAGCACCGTTCACCACGTGGTTGTTTGTCATAATGATCCCGCTGGCATCAATGATGAAGCCGGAACCCATGCCTCGTCGTGGTGGCATCGCCCGACCACGGCCTCGATTGCGGAACATTTCGTCAGCGCGAGGGTCATTGCGGAAGAATTCACGCAGTGGGGCGGGGATTTCGTTGTCGCCCAGTTGAGGATTGCGGCCCTCAACCTGTTTCATATGGGTGATTGTCTCGATCGAGACAATGCTGGGCGTGGCTTCGGCAGCGACGGCGCGGAAGGCCGCCGAGAGTTCATCGGCTTTGGGAGCAGCAGGGATTGCGACTGCTTCCTGCTTGTGCGTCCATGTGATGGCGCTGACGGCGAGAGCACTTGCTGCCATCGACATCATCAGCGTCTGACGAATTGAGTTACCGGTCGACATTGTTGACTCTCCTTTGGGTCTGTGCGAATCTCGCCGACATTCTCGCCGCATGGAACGTCCGCATGCATCCGGCGCGGGAGTCTTTGAAATTCGGTTCTATCTTACCGAGCCGGGCAAGGGCCATCCCCATGGGCTGGCAGAACGCTTGTCACCGGAAACCGATCAATGAATCAACTACGTGAATATTCGCCCTGTTGTTGGAAATTCCCGACCCCTTGCAAAATCGCGGCGGATTGACACTGGAAGGTGGAAGAAATATAGATGGAAACGCAAGTCTCGATTTTGTAAGACATTTCATAATTTTCAGGTCGGCCGTTCGCGGCAGTTAGTTCGGAAGCTGAGCATGACTGAGCAACTGGAGGTCGATCGTCTGGCGGAGACCTTCGCGATTTGTGAGCAGGCGCTGCAGTACCAGTTTCGTGATCGAGACCTGTTGCTGCGCTGTTTAACGCATGCGTCGATCGCGCGAATTCGTCTCGAATCAAACGAGCGCTTGGAGTTTCTGGGGGATGCAATCCTGGGAGCGATCGTCTGCGAACAGCTGTTCTCGTTGTACCCCGAGAAGACAGAAGGCGAACTGACGCGAGTGAAGTCGGTGGTGGTGAGCCGAACGACGTGCGCGAAGATTAGCACCGATCTGGGACTCGATCGCTGCCTGCAGTTGGGCAAGGGACTTGCCGATAACGAACTGATCCCACTCTCCATCATGGCGGCCGTGTTCGAGTCGCTCGTCGCTGGCGTGTACCTGGACGGCGGATTCGATGCAGTTAGCGTACTGGTTCGAAGAGCGATGGGGCCAGAGATCGAACGGACGGTCGAGACCAGTCACGGCAAGAACTACAAGAGCCTGCTGCAACAGATCGCTCAAAAGAATAACCGTGCGATGCCGAGCTACGAGTTACTCGATGAGAAAGGGCCCGATCACTCCAAGTGCTTCAAGATCGCGGTTCGCATCGCGGCTGAAACTTATGCGCCGGCTTGGGGGCCCAACAAAAAAGAAGCCGAGCAACGTGCCGCGGAAAACGCGTGGTGCCAGATCCAGGGGCAAGACCCGCCGAATGCGGAGATGGTTTAGCCACGGATGGATGTAAAGAGTGAAGACGGGTTAGCCACGGATCAACACGGATGAAACACGGATAAGAAAAAAGGAGATACGGGAGAGCAAGAATCAGACTGTACTTCACCAGTTCCCCGTGTTTTCTTCGGTCTTATCAGTGTTTCATCCATGTCAATCCGTGGCTAAACCTCTTGGCTATGGCTCAGTGATCGATCACTTTCAGCATGGTTTCAGCGACGAATTTGTCGCCGGCCTGGTTCAGGTGAACGGTGTCATTGGTGAGGATGTTCTTGTCTTCATTTTTTGGATTGTGATCTTTGATGTAGTCGATGAAGGCCTTGCGCAGGTCGCACAGCGGCAGCTTCAGTTCTTTCGCCAGACCGCGGCTGATGTCAGCGTATTGGTCCAGTCGAGCATCCTGTCGATTCGCTCCTTCTTTCTTTTCGCCGATGACGGTTGGAGTACACAGCACGACGGTGGCGCCCGCTTCCTTGCAACGACCGATGACATCCTTCAAGCCGCTTGAGAAAGCCTCGGGCAAGGTTCCCTTGGCGGGATCATCAGCACCGTGCCAGACATCGTTGATTCCGATGTAGATCACGACGATGGTGGGCTTGCGATCGAGAACGTCTTTTTGCAGACGTCGCTGCAGGTCGGGAACCTTATTGCCGCTAATGCCGGCCCCAATGACTTCGAGTCCAAGGGTCGGATGCTTTTCGGTCAAAGTCTTACGAATAATGCGGACATAGCCGTTGTCATGACTGTCGCCACCTTGAGTGATGGAATCACCCAGGAAGACAATGCGGTCGCCTTTCTTCAATTTCACTTCTGTGTCAGCAGCACCGCTGCTATCACTCATGGTCACCATCATCGCACACATCATCAGTCCAGAAACAACACGGCGCAACATCTCGGATCTCCTTGGTAATCGAAGAACATCACATCAGGCTGCCTTTAAATAACAAGACCGGCAGCACGGTGCAAACACCACGCTGCCGGTCGATGATTCAAACTCAAATTCGAGTCGGGAGCTTACTTCAAGCGGCCCGAGGCCATCAGCTTGCTGGCGTTGCCGGCCTGGCCGAAGGAGATCATGCGAGCGAGGCAGATCTTCTTCATCGCTTCGCGGGCTGGCTTCAGGTATTCGCGGGGGTCGAACTTGTCTGGGGTTTCGGCGAAGACCTTGCGGATCGCACCAGTCATCGCCATACGGCAATCGGTGTCGACGTTGATCTTGCGGACGCCGTGCTTGATCCCGCGTTGAATTTCTTCGACGGGAACGCCGTAGGTCTCGCCCATCTTGCCGCCGAACTTGCGGATGATTTCTTGCAGTTCTTCGGGAACGGACGAACTGCCATGCATGACAAGGTGCGTGTTTGGCAGGCGTCGGTGAATCTCTTCGATCAGCGACATCTTCAGCACTTCGCCTGTAGGCTTCTTCTTGAACTTGTAGGCACCGTGGCTGGTGCCGATCGCAACGGCCAGGGCATCGACTCCGGTCGCGGCGACGAATCGTTCGGCTTCGTCAGGGTCGGTCAGGTGCGACATCGCCCCTTCGGGTTCTGGCTCTTGTTCGAGGTCGGCATCGTGGCTATGTCGTTCACCTGGCTCACCGGCAAGTTCAGCATCGACTGGACCGTGATCCTTGGCCGGTGCATGATCGATCGAACCAAGGCAACCGATTTCACCTTCGACCGAGACACCCTTGGCGTGAGCGGCCTTGACGACGTCGGCGGTGACCTTGACGTTGTAGTCGAACGACGCTGGCGTTTTGGCATCTTCCATCAGTGAACCGTCCATCATGACCGACGTGAAGCCGTACTTGATGGCGCTGAAGCAAGTCTCTGGGCTGTTGCCGTGGTCCTGGTGCATCACGACCGGGATTTCGGGATACAGTTCGGCGGCGGCCAGCATCAGGTGTCGCAGGTAGTTATCTTGCGAATAGCTGCGGGCACCACGTGAAGCCTGGACGATGACAGGAGAATCGGTTTCCTTGGCGGCTTCCATGATCGCCTGGATCTGCTCCATATTGTTGACGTTGAAAGCAGCCACGCCATAGTTGTGTTCGGCGGCATGGTCGAGAACGGATCGAAGCGGAACCAAAGGCATTTGTCGAACTCCTGAAACACAAAATGAAACTGTTATCTGGATCTCGTTTGGCGAGTTCATCCCGGGACGAACTCCAAAAACGATCGAGAGCGTGCGATCTGCTGCGTAGATTACCTTAACGCATGGGTTGGCGCGAAGCGTTCGCGACCGAATCCCGGTCTGCGGCAGTCAGGATTGATCTGTTGGCTGGCAAAACGTATCGAGAATGACAGTTCTTTGGCTGCCGAGTGGCATCTCAGTCGGATTCCGGCGTCTCGTATTCCGCCGCAAGCCCGAAGACGAAGCGACTCCATTCGGGGGCCTGCGGTTCGGCGAGAATCGCGCCAAGCTGACCATCGTCGACGGAATTGGCCCATTCCAGAAATCGGGGGCCGCTTGCACCGTCATCGGCACGTCGGCTGACGATTGCCTTCCAGCCAGCTTTGGTGAAACTCATCGAAAATGTTCTTCGGAATGCAGTTGCCCGCTAACAATTAATTCGCGTACTTGTTCGAGATTCATGATCGGTAGCCCGACTGATGACGAATGCTGCGAAGCTCGAACACAATCTGCCGAGTTTGGTTCAGGACGCCTACCGTTTCGCGAATTTGAGGAGATCGCCGCCGAAATTGAGGTTGTGTCTCTTGCCCGGCCATTTCAATCACGAGACGATTCGAGCATGAAACCCGCTCTGAAAGCCGCTGGATTTCTGATCCTGTTATTTGCGATTCCGATCATTCCCTTCCTGTGGTTGGGTGAATCATTTGAGCAGAGTTTGCTCGACGCATTGCGGCAACCACGGTCGCCGGGTGTGGTTTCTGCGTGGGTGATCGGGTTGCTCGCGGCGGACATGTTTCTGCCTGTTCCTTCGAGTGCCGTCATTACCTACGCCGGTGGAGTGCTTGGGATCGTATCAGGAACGCTCGTTGCCTGGTTCGGGCTGTCTGTGGGGGCGGTCGGTGGTTTCTGGATGTCGCGGAAGTTTGGTGAACCGCTCGCTCGGTGGTTCAGCGATGCGGACGATGTCGTCAGGATGGGCGAGTATGCTCGCCGTCACGGACCGGCTGCGATCTATCTGACGCGAGCCCTGCCGATCCTGGCCGAAGCCTGCATCTTGATGCTGGGAGCGGGTCGGATGGAATGGAGTCGATTCCTGGGGCCAATGTTCATCAGCAACGGAATGCTGGCACTGACATACTCGGCCTGCGGCGCGTGGTTTCGCGATTCGAATTCATTCCCCATTGCCATCGTGGCTTCGGGGGCGATCCCGTTGATTGTCGCACTGGTGCTGCGCCGTTGCTGGAAGCCGATCAGATCGTGATGTCATCAATGCTCAAGAACTGCGTGCGATGAAGAAAGCAAAGAACCATCAATTCGATTCGTTCACGGTCCATTGCTGCAGCCGCTGCAGCCGTACCGATTTCTCGGCAGACTGGGCGACGTGAAAGAGTTCGATCCGACTCGGGACCGTGGCGATGGCTGATTCTGGCAGCAGGAATTCAAAACTATGAAAGCCGCGTTCTCTAAAGAACGTCAGGCCCGAGTCCCGAATGACTCCGTTGACAGCGATGACAAGATCGACGGGATCGGGGAAGTCACGAGTATCGAGGCTTCCCGCAACCAGGCATGGCACAAAATGGGGGCCCAATTCGGTCGAGTTGCGGGCGGGGGGCATGATGTGCAGTCTCGATATGTGCCGTTCTTCGATGACAAATTCCGCAGTGGGCCGTCCACACCATTCCGGATGAGTCACTGACAACAATGGAGGCTGGTCGAATGGGATTCCTTCGAAAAGATCCCGATGTCGGTTCACTGCGGCACTCAATTGAGGAATCGACGGCTCGATGGTCGTCATGGTTTGATCATAATACAGCGTCTTGCGTGGTCGACGAGGTGCCTGTGAGACGGCTATTCCATCGACGGGCTGGGGAAGTTCCATTCCCAGCACTTCCGCAATCGTGGGCAAGACGTCTACAGATTCGATGTTGTCATCTGAGGCACGACCGCTGGTTTGATCGGGCATCTTGATGAACAGCGGAATACTGAGTAGGTCCGCGAGATTCGTGGCATCGGGGACTCGTCGCGAGTGACCGGGTCGATAGGAAACTCCGTGATCCGCTGTGACAATCAACAGGCAGTGATCGAGCATGTCAATCTCTTGCAGCAGATCCAACAGTTGACCAAGGAAACGATCTGCGAAACCGAGTTGTTGCAGGTACCGGTGCTCGTTCCTGGCGATAAGTCCCGCGTCGTTGGTCCACGATTCTGAAATCTCACCCTCGCCGCCGGGGGGCTGAAAGGAAGCGATCTCGTCGAAGTTATAGACATGACCCGAAGGAAGAAAACACCAGGGGAGATGGGGAACCTCCACATGGAGGAAGCAGAATTTCGGCTTTTCCGAGACCGTTTGCAGGCTCTTTAGGAAAGATTCCAGCTGCTCACCACGTTCGTCAAATGGATTCGGACGATGCAGGCCTGTCGCAAAAGTCGATTTATAATCGGCCTTTTCCGGCAGACCGAACCAGAGTCTTGAAATGGGGGGGAAATCGAGCGGTGTGTCGGTGGGAAGAATCAGTCGCGGATAAACGGAGAGCAGGGTCGACATGATCAGCCCGAGTTTTTCCGGGCGAGTTCGTCGGGTCACTTCGCGATGCATCAGCTCCGGCGGACACAATCGCGTCACCGGTTCGAAGACGGTCATGGCGTAGGCTTGGGTTCCATGAATCACTCGAAACAGGTTCCCCGGATACTCTCCCTCCAAGGGAGGACGAGCGGCAGTTGGAAATTGCCCGGAGAGCAATGCCGGAACTGCGATATCGGTGCGCGTATGCACGGTCGAAGCCTGCCGATACCAGGTCGACATACCCGCCAAGCGTGCAAATTGCGGAAACCGTAGTGAATCAATCTGCAAATCACGATTCATCAGCGTCGTCCCGCTGAATTCGTCAAGCACAACCATGACGACCGGAACGGCATTGGCGATTGCGACCGAGGTGGGATGGGTCTCGGCCTTTCGCAGGCTCGCAAATTGCAAAACAAACATTCCCGGGAAACAGATCATTCCCACGGCAGCAACTGACAACCAGTGACGGACCCATGAGATCCGCCTGTAAAGTAAAGTCGAAAGCACGGCACCCGCGACGGCAATCGGAAAGCTCACCATGAAGACGAGCGCGTTGATTTCGAGATAGTAGAATCGCATAAAGGGTCGCATCAGCGACAGCCAGACCAGGACGAACAGCAAAGTGAAGACCGCGTCCTGGCCGCGGCCACCAAGACGAGCCGCGCCGAAGATCGCGAGTTGATCCAGTAAGACCCATGCCAATGGGATGACGACTGTCAGCAGCAGCAAGACGGATCCAATTTCGAACCATCCCGCCTGCAGATCGTGCAGATAGACAAATTGCTGAGTCAACGCCGCAAACAGGGGCTCGCTGAAGGCGAAGGCGCACAGCACACCGATGTGCAAGGGCCGCTCCCACCGTGGTTGCAATGCGACACCGGCAGCGGATGCTACCTGGGAACTCATGCGTCACCGGTCGCGGACGGATTCGAGGTGAGGAACAACAGCGTTCGGTCACCTGATGGCAATTCAATCCGCTTCTGGATCTGAAAGCCGTGGTTCGCCAGGGCGACTTCCAGTGCCGCCAGAGAGTAGTCGTCGTACTGATCCTGTTTGTGTCGCAACAGGCTCTTCACCATTGGATCACGCTTACTCGGAAATTCCAGAATGACATCCGCCCGCAAGCTGGCCAGCCAGTTAACGACTTCCGGCAACGGGATATTGCCCGCGATCACGAGATGATGAATCAGTCCCAGGCAGAGGATCAGTTCCGGTTGGCCGCGATCTTCCAGTCGCAATCGTTCGCGCCCTCGCCAGCCGATTGCGGGAGAAGGGTTTAGCAGATCGATGCACAGGGGCACAATGTTCAGATGCGTCTTGTCGGCGACCAGTTTGCGATAGAGTCGTTCGACGCAGCCATGATCCTGATCCATGGCGATGACCGTATCGGCATGTGCTGCCGCGATCTGCGAGAAGTGTCCGTCGTTACAGCCTAAATCCCAAACCAGGCGGCGTTGTCGCGTCTGGCAGACTTCTGCTACGAATCGTTGCTTGGCCTGAACGTCACGGACGACATGAGGC
>DASYEA010000097.1:0-3630 GCA_036499265.1 Schlesneria sp.
CGTGCGCGATTCTGGATGAAGAGGGATGCCACGGTTTTGGAGGTCCAAAACCGTGGCATCCGAACCGCTCAGTTGCTATTCGTCAACATCGTGATCGTTGAAGAATCGAATTCCAAATAGCCGCAGAATAAGCACGCTTGCTCCGCCGAACAGTCCCGCCGCCAAAAACGCCGGGAATGCGAACACAATCAGCGGAAAGCTTCCCTCAAGGGATTCGTGATTGTACCACACGTCGGCTGTTGTTCCGCCGATCGCTATGATGATCGAGATCAGAATGACCAGTCGACCTGCGAATGTGAACGGGGGACTCTGATCCATACCGTCCACCCCCGAAGCGTTTTTTTACTTTCAACAGCAAGCGTTCTTAGTTCGATCCGGCCGTCTTAAAGACCTTCGGCAACAATCGATTCACACTGCCATCGGTGGGGATCAGAGCGGTCAGTTTCTTGACGATGTCGTCTGGTCGAATCCCTTCCGCTTCCGCGTTGAAGTTGGTCAGGATGCGATGCCGTAGCACGGGGGCGGCAACGGCCTGCACGTCTTCGATGCTGACGTAAGGACGACCGTGCAGGATCGCACGAGCCTTCGCTCCCAGGATTAAGTACTGGCTGGCACGCGGGCCCGCTCCCCAACTGACATATTGCTTCACGAAGTCGGGAGCTTCGGGCGTCTTACGAGTCAGTCGCGAAAATTGCATCGCATAGCGAATGATCGAATCAGCAACCGGGACGCGACGCACCAGCGCCTGCAGCGAGATCCATTCTTCGTAGCTCAAGACTTTCTCGATCACCGTCTCGTTCGTGATCGTCGTCTGCCGGACGATTTCAAACTCTTCGTCTTCGGTCGGATAGTCGACCAGGATCTCGAACATGAACCGGTCGAGTTGAGCTTCCGGCAACGGGTACGTCCCTTCCTGCTCGATCGGGTTCTGCGTCGCCAGCACGAAAAAGGGGTTCGGCAACTGATGTCGCTGCCCACCCGCAGTCACCTGATGCTCTTGCATCGCTTCCAGCAAGGCGGCTTGCGTCTTGGGAGGTGTTCGATTGATTTCGTCTGCCAGCAGCACGTTCGTGAAGACCGGGCCGGGCAGAAACTTAAACGCGCGCACGCCGCTCGACTTGTCTTCCTGAATCACTTCCGTTCCGGTGATGTCTGCGGGCATCAGATCGGGGGTGAACTGAATTCGATTGAACGACAGATTGAGCGTATCGGCCAGGGTGCGGACCAGCAAGGTCTTGGCCAGTCCCGGCACGCCGACCAGCAGGGCATGTCCCCCGGCCAGCATCGCGATTAATAGCTCTTCCACAACGGCTCGCTGTCCGACAACGATCCGGCCCAATTGACCAACGATACGCCGGTAGGCCTCGCCCAATCGTTCAACAGCTTCCAGATCGGTCTCGGTCGGGGACGGCAGTCCTGAGGCAGTCTCTGTCACGCATGAACTCCAATCGATTATCCGTGAACACCGCGTCGCCAGCTTCCCAAATCAAAGATTCAGAAAGCGATCACACGAACGGATTCGCGGTCGACGACGTGGAGCCTCACGGCAATTCGACTAGAACGTTCGCTGGACGGCAAAATCCGCTATCTCAGACAGGATGCGTTTGGCGGACGAGTTTGGCAAGCCGTCGAGTTGACTTCGAGCCTCTGCCGCTAGGCCCTGAGCTCGCTTGCTGGTGTACTCAAAGGCATCGCTGCGTTCGAAATACGGCGTCAACTGCTGTCGCGTCGTCTCGTCAGGCTGGGCCAACAAGCGCCGAATCTCGGCGGCGTCACTCTCTGATGCGGTGGCCAGCAATCGAATCAGCGGCAACGTCAGCTTCTGCTTGTCGAGGTCGCTGCCCAAGGTCTTGCCAGTCTTCTTTTCGTTACCCATCAGGTCCAGAACATCGTCGGCGATCTGGAAGGCCAGGCCCAGCGATCGTCCATATTGTTCCATTGGAGCGATCAGGGCTTCGCAGTTGGGGGCGTACTTCGCTCCCAAATGGCCGCAAAGGGCAGTCAGTTCTGCCGTCTTGCCGTCAATAATCTTGAAATAGGTCGCCTCGGACAGGTCCAGGTTTCCCCGTTCCTTGATCTGCGACAATTCCCCCTCGCAGACGACATTTGTCGAGCGGCCGATGCGGCGGCAGGCGTAGGTCGTTTCCAAGCTGCTCGCCAGATGAAACGAATGCGTAAACAGATAGTCGCCGAACAACACGCTGGTTTCGTTGTTCCAGCGTGAATTCACCGTCGCGACATGGCGCCGAGTTGACGCGTCATCCAGCACATCATCATGCACCAGCGTCGCCAGATGGATCATCTCGACAACGGCTGACAGAATCTTGTGATCCTGGCGAATGCCGCCGCAGGCTTTAGCTGTCAGCAGCAGCAACATGGGACGCAGGCGCTTGCCGCGGAATCGAGTCGAATGCTCGAGAATATCGCTAACGTAAGGATTTTCGCTGCGAAGTTCGTCGGCCAGAATCTGCTCGGCTTCGAGCAATTCAGGACCAATAGCCTGATCGACGGCCATCAAAACGGCCATTCCGTCGGGGCTGGATTTGCTGGAACCGTTTACTGCAATGGCCGCTGCACTCGCTTCCCGATCCGTCCGGGATACAAAGTCATTCTGCATCACCGCTTTGCCTGTGGCTGGATTCGTCATTTCACACCATGCATTTCGGCTGGGGAGGGGGTTCGATTCCACTCTGTTTTCCCAACCGCAGCCGGTCCAAAGGGATTAACAGGGTAACGGCGAGATGCAGGAAACGCCATCGCGACCGACGCGTTTGGCTTCAAGTCCGTCTCCGACTATCGTAGGTCGATTCTAGGATTCCTGGAGTTGCATTCAGCAATTGAAGTGCCAAATGGCGATTCGCGATCCACGAGGATCAAAGTTTTCAAGTTTGAGGTAACTGGATGACGCGTCATCGCTTAGTTCTCAGCAGCCTGATGCATCACTGGCGAACCAATCTGGCCGTATTGATGGGTGTTGTCGCTGCAACAGCCGTCATCGGCGGTGCCTTGATCGTTGGCGATTCTGTTCGAGCCAGCTTGCGCCAAATGACGTTGAACCGCCTCGGCAACATCGACTTTGCCGTGACCGGGCCACGATTCTTTCGCGAGGACCTGGCGAAAGAACTGCGCATCCCGGTTCACCCGGCGATCGTCATGCAGGCCGCCTTGCAATGCCGGTCGGGTGGCACGTTACGCCGCGCCGGTCAGGTCAACGTCTATGGCTTCAACCAGGAATGGCCGCTAATCGACTCACAAGGTGTCAAACCGCCGCAGGGAGCCGAAGTCGTCCTGAACGCCCAGGCTGCAGCCGCTCTGCAGGCCAAGGTCGGCGAAGAGGTGACGCTGTGGATCGAACTTCCCACCGCCGTGCCGCGTGACACGCTGCTCGGACGCAAAGACAACGATTCCCAGGAAGTCACGCTGAAGGTGAGTGCCATCACGGCCGAAGGAAGCCCTTTGTCGCGTCTCGGTCTCAATCCGACTCAAGCACTTCCGCTCAATGCGTTCGTCGACCTACATGTGCTGCAGGAGCGACTCGACCTCGACGCGGTTCGCCCCAGCCGTCGCGATCCCGTGGGGAAACCCGGGCTAATCAATGCCCTGTTCGCCAGCGGCCTCGACAAGCGACCA
>DASYEA010000098.1:0-4612 GCA_036499265.1 Schlesneria sp.
ATCCCTCATGCCGCCGCTGCGGTTTTAGACTGTCCACTGAAGTTGGATCAATTGATCTGCGAATTGCTCAGCAAAGACGCGGACCAGAGGCCTGCGACGGCGGCGGAAGTCGGGTGGAGACTGGAAGAGATACTGCAGCCCGGTCGGCGCGTCACAGCAGTGGAGCCCGACTTTTTCTCGCCCGCGGTCACGTCGACCAAGGTGTCGCCCCTGCAGAACATCACGGCCACTCCTTCCGATGCCTCGCTCCCCGCGGTTGGTGCATTCGGTGGGTCTTCGATGCTGCCCTGGGGCCTGGTGGCCGTCATGTTGCTGACTTGTGGAACAGTCCTGATGAAATGGCGAGCGACTGAAGCGCGTCTGACCCATGCCGAGCGGCAGTTCGTCCAATTGTTCCAGACTTCTGAACCGCCAACGCGCGTGGCGGCGGCAAAATCGCTGGCAGAGTTCGGCCCTCTTCGTTCTTCGACAGTCCAGGCCTTGCGAGATGCGACCAAGGATACGAAGCCCGAGATCCGCGTGGCGGCGCTGTCCACGTTGGCGAAACACGCTGCCGAGTGCCGATGGCTGCAAAATGAGATGCTGCACATCGAAAAGGTGGATGAAAACCCAGAGGTCCGCCATCAGGCAGGCGTCACAGTTCAAGCCATGAAAGACGCACCGAGCGGATGGACAATCTGGTCGTTTCTATTCTGGGGATTCATTCTGTCCGTTGTTGGCGGACTGGCAGCAGTCGGCACAACGATCTGGCAACGACTGAAGCCGATCGCCGCGTGAACGAAGATCATCGTTCATCATCACGTTGGTATTGTGCCGGCAGATGTTGAAGCGATGACATTCGGAACTCCACATCTTTTCATAAGGCATCATTGAGCAATCCCACTTGAGCGTTCAGAATGCGCGGAGCCGATGAACTGAGACATGAATGAACCGCATTGATCTGGAGAACAGCGGATGCAGCGACTTCTGGCAATGAGTAGTTTCGTGCTTCTGCTCTTGGTGGCGACCGCGGTTAATGCGGCGGAAACCACAACTTCTCACCGAAACGTGATCTACATCACGTGGGATGGGTTTCGCTGGCAGGAGTTTTTCGGCGGAGCACAGGAGCTGTACATCAGCAAAGATGCCGGCGTCGCCGATGTCGATGGGCTGAAAAAGCGATTCTGGCGGGAAACAGAGCAAGAGCGACGCGAGACCCTGTTGCCATTTGTCTGGACAGTGATGGCCAAGCAGGGACAGGTCTTCGGCGATCAATCGAAAAACTCGATCGCCAAGATCCAGAACAAGCACAAGTTTTCTTACCCCGGCTACAGCGAGATGTTTTGCGGCTTTGCGGACGACGAAAGGATTGCCTCCAATGGCAAGTTCCCGAATCCAAACGTAACCGTACTGGAGTTCCTGAATGGTCGACCGGGATTCGAAGGAAAGGTGGCCGGGATCGCGACCTGGAATGTGTTTCCGTTCATATTGAATGAGGAACGCGCCAAGATCTATGTCCATGCCGGCATCACGCCGATTCCGGGAACGGAATTGTCGGATCGACAGCACCTATTGAATGAGATGATCAAAGACACGGTTGTGCTGTGGCCGGATAACCAGATTGATTCGATTACCATCCAAGCCGCTCGTGAGTACCTGCTCCGGAAGAAGCCGCGCGTCTTGTACATTGGTCTGGGAGAAACCGACGAATGGGGCCACGGACGCCGCTACGATCGCTATCTGAATGCCGCACACAATTCGGATGATTTCTTGCGACGCCTCTGGGATTTGCTGCAAACTCTGCCCCAGTACAAAGACAATACGACGTTGATCATTTCGCCGGACCACGGCCGAGGCGGAACGATTCGCGATTGGACCGATCACGGCGCCAAAGTGGAAGGAGCCGAGTTTGTGTGGATGACTGCGATGGGGCCACAAGTCCCGGCACTCGGTGTCCGCAGCGATGTCGAAGTGACACTCAGTCAGGTCGCAGCCTCAATCGCTCGCGCGGTCGGCGAAGACTTCAACGCGGCCAGTCCCAAGTCATCACAGCCACATCCGGGATTGTTCGAGTAGAGCGCGATAAGTGATCGACTTCATCGTTGCCTACGCTTCTCCGTCGCCAGACACGAGTACTCAACGCCTACGCTCTGGCCACCACAGGCTGAAGTCGATTCTTCTGAGAGCCACATCGAGAATGAACAGGATCAAAGCGGCGGTCGCCAAGTAAGGCCACAGTGGTGTCGTCCGCTGGACCGTGCGTACTGCCGAAGCGGCTCCACCGGTCGTGGCGTTTTTTGATACTGTCGAAGATGCGGTCGCGAACAAGTCTTCGGGAAGTGGGTTGAAGCGGCCCTCTGTCGAATCGGCGAGGGACTTCAGCAGGTCGTCGTTCGTGGGATGCAGGCGCAGTTCGTCGGGATAGCCAACGATCAAGCCGCGTGTTTGTTGATGCAGCAATGTGCCGCCCGCAGTCTTCTGTGTCAGATTGAGGTGGTAGGCCCCGGACGCTGGCGTATCAAATTCAGCGACATAACGACCGGGAGCCGTTTGCTTGAGTTCAATTTTCCGCTGCCCGAGTTGCGGATCGATGATCGTGGCTTCGGTGGTGGCTTGATTCAGGAATTTTCCTGCGGGATCGATCGCGTCCATCGTGACGGTCGCTCTGCGACGATCTTGTTTCACGTCGACGATGACTCCCTTCACATCGTTCTTACGCATCGACTGCCGGATCACTTGTGCCCAGAACTTGCTGTAACCGGGCCAAGTCAGCCATTCGGCCCCCCAGCGGCTTTTGGCGTCTGACGTGAACGCGACTGTCGTTCCCAAACCGTACCGCCACCAGGCCAGCAGCGGATCACCTGCTTCAGTTGCCAGGATCAGTTCGCACGTTGCCTTGGGGCGAGTGACCACATAGCCGAGCAGAAATGGCGCTGTTTCGAAATCGATATCGGCGAGTACCGGAGTGGGACGCACGACTTGAGGGACGAATGGCTGTTCGTTAATCGCGGATTTGCTGGCTGTCATTGTCTCCTTAGCGAAGATCTGCGGCAGCGAACTGGGATCGAGTGCTTCAAAGTACCTCCCCTGCCCGATCTTGGCGATTTCCTCCAACACTTTTGAGTCGCAACCTTCGCCGACAGCCACGGTCGAACAGGTGATTCGAGCCGACGCCATACTCTGTGCGATCCCTTCGAAGTCGCCCGGCGAGGAGATTCCATCCGTCAGCATGATGACATGCTTCAATTTGGCAGTGGTTCCGACCAGCGTGTTGTACGCCTCTTCCATAGCCGGGGCCATCGTTGTCCCGCCGCCGGCTTCGACGCGGCTGATATCGTCGATAATTCGAGCTTTGTTGGACGCCGACTGCATGTCGCTGACCCAATAGAAATTGCCGTCGAAGGCGATCACCCCGAGTTGATCACGCGGACCTAGCAACTCGGCGGCACTCTTCGCGGCCTCTTTGGCCATCTCGATCTTCTCGCCCCCCATCGACCCTGATTTATCGATGACCAGCACCATTCCCAACGACGGCTTCTCTTTCTCTTTTTCAAAGTCGGAACGTACCGGCAGAATTTCTTCGAGGACCGTTTTGTAGTAGCCGCCCAATCCGAACGATTGGTCGCCCCCCAGCATCATGAAGCCACCGCCTAGATCCTGAACATAAGTGCGGGCCAGTTCCATCTGGCGCTGAGACAAGCTGGTGGCGGGAACATTGGAAAGAGCCAGAAGTTCGTAGTTCTGCAGATCGGCGAGCGTATCGGGCATCCCTTCAATCGGTCGAACGTCCACTTCGATCTCTTCCTGCTGCAACGCCCAGACAAGTTGCTGCGCCAGCTTGGGATCGCTTTCAATCAGCAGCACGCGCGGCTTGCCCGTCGTGAACACCAGACCTGATTCCGTGTTGTTGTCGAGCAGTGTGTCTGTCTTCAGCCCACCGATCTTGACTGTGTATTGAGCCAGTCTCTCCCCCGTGATCGACTGTTGGAACCGAAAGCGATTCTCGCCAGATTTCAACTTGCGGTTCTCGCTGAGCACTTTGTGGGCTCCACGAAACACTTCGACCAGACCTTCGTCTTCGTGATTCGAATTGATGACCACTTCGACATAGAACGGTTCCCCTTCTCGAACCTGTGCGGGGACTTCGACAGCCGCGACTTGCACTTCTGCATCGTCGCGAACTTTGAGCGGCACCGTGTCAATGGGAATCAACGAGGAAGATTTGGTGGCCTGATCGCCCGTGCGAGCTGCGACGGATTTTGCAACGGATGCTGTTCCAAGTGCAGCTTGAAGTGCATCACCGATGGTCTGGTTTCCATCTGTCATGATGACGATGCGCGGCACATAGTCCGGCGGCATGGCTCCGGCCGCGGAACGAATGGCCGCCGAGAGATCTGTAGCATTGCGATCCAATTCAACGCTCAACGAGTTGGGTACTGCCGACGTCTGGGCGTTGGTTGTTGCTAGTACAGGCTTGGGACGTTCTTGCGAGAGTGATCCCGTCTGAGCGGCAAAAGGAAGAAACATCACCTTATGATCGCGACCTCGTCCATCGGCGATGGCTTTGTCAAGATACTCATCGACTTGAGACCTGCGATCGGCGTCGATTTTCTCTTTCTCAACGGGGTCCGCT
>DASYEA010000099.1:0-2353 GCA_036499265.1 Schlesneria sp.
GAACCAGTTGATCTCGACCGCGGTCCAGGCCTTGATATGGATCTCGGGGCAGGTCTCATGCAGCACGCGTACGATATTCACGTACCAGTCGAACTTCTTCTGATGATGCAATCCGCCCACGACGTGAATCTCGGTCGCCCCTTGCGATCGTGCCTCCAGAATCCGCTCCCGCAGCATCTCGTCTGAAAACACGTACGCCTTTTCGGCCTTCAAGTCGGCACGGAACGCGCAGAATCGACAACGATAGACGCAGACGTTAGTGGGGTTCAGGTGGATGTTGGTGTTGTAATAAGCGAAGTTACCATTCTTCCGCTCACGCACTGTATTCGCCAACCGACCAAGCGTCAGCAGGTCGGCTTCTTTATCCAGGAAGATTCCTTCTTCCATGGAAACTCGCTGGCCCGCGATGACCTTCTCTTCGATTTGCTTCAGTGTGTCGGCGGCGTTCATAGTCAACTTCGGGTTCGGAAAGTGTCAGTATTTCGGTGCGGTTGGCAATCGTAAGATTGTAGTCGACGACGTGGCGGACAGCCACTTTCGAGACGCCATCAGTGACTTGGAAATCCGATTTCCGACCGAATTCGAAATCGAGCGGCCCGGTCCGATCCGCTGGAATCACAATGGGGCGCCGCGAACAGGCCAGACGCGACCCTATCGCCAGCAGAGGTCGACGACCCCGATCAACAACAAGCCGACACTGATGACCGCATTCACATTGAAAAATGCCAAGTTGACGCGCGACAGATCAGTGGGGCGAACCAGCCAGTGTTCGTAGAGTAGCAAAAGTGCGACGCCACTAATTCCGACCAGGAACACAGTTCCCAAGCCAGCGAAATGCCAGAGCGCGAAGAGCGCGACGATTGTCAGCAAGTGACTGACCAATGCAATTCGCAATGCGATCGGGATGCCCCATCGAGACGGAATACTGTGCAGATGTTGCTCGCGATCAAACTCTGCATCCTGGCAGGCGTACAGAATATCGAAGCCGCCGACCCAAAAGAAAATCACCGCGGACAGGAGCGCGGGAACAAGAGCGATCTCGCCCCGGATGGCGATCCAGGTCGCGATCGGCGAGAGCATCAGGGCCGCGGAGAGCCAGTAGTGACACCAGACTGTGAATCGCTTCGCGAACGAGTATCCAAGCAAGAACAATAGGACCGGGACGGATAGAATTACCGGCCAGCGGTTTGGCAGAAATAACAGAGTCGAAGCCACGAATGCGGCCGAGCAGGCAACGGTGAATGCAATCACGCTCGGCAGGCTCAGCAGGCCGACAGGAATATGGCGCCTTGCCGTTCGAGGATTTGCCCCATCAATCTTTCGATCGACAACTCGGTTGAAGGCCATGGCCGCCGATCGGGCGAACACCATGCACAGCAAAATTCCCAACAACTGAGTCCACTGAAATGGACTGTCAGGCTGGTGCCAGGCGAGGATCGCGGACAGCAACGCAAATGGCAGCGCAAAGACCGTATGGCTGAATCGGATCAGTTCCAGCAGGTGACGCAGTTTTTGAATCATCATCGCTCGGTGTAGACCAATCTCGCCAAGAGATTGGGTGAAGGTCAAATTATCTTCGTAGCCAAGGTCGCCAAGACCTTGGGCGGGAGTGCTTCGACGTTGCCCTCACAACCAGGCAGGCAAAACTTCGAAGCCCACTCAGTCGCTCGCCCAAGCATTCTAGTCGAGCGAACGCAACCTGCCATCTCGCGGACGAAGAGAATCAATGACGATCTGTCCGCGGTTCTATTTCGCCTCTTTCTCGGTGGGCTTCACCAATGCGCCCGCGGTAGCAATATGGGCTTCGATCTTGCGAACTGCACTTTCGCGACGAGCCAAGACATCGGTCGCTCGGAACTCCCATTTGCGACCCGACAAGTGGGTGATCCAATAGTATGCCAACTCGCGGATCTCAACATGATTGCTCCGCAGCCAGCTTACTAACTCCGCCGAGACGGCCCGGTTCGTCGCGTCTTCCAGTCGGTAGCCCCACAGCATCGAATACACCGCCCCCGCTTCGCCCGTCGGGTAATGCTGCTCCAGAATATCTTTCAGAACGGGGCCGCGATCCCCTTCACGTGCCAACCAGGTTCGCAGGCCGTCTCGAGCCGCAAATCGACCTTCTTCAAAACTGCATTCTGCCAGCGCCTGGACCATGGCCTGGTAGGCATCGATCAGCGACAAACCATGAACAGTCAGCTCCACGATCTTCGCATTCGAGTCCTTGATCAACGCCAGCAGCGTCATCTCGATCGGCTGGTCGAGTTCAAACTGCTTTTCAAACAGCGCCGAAAATCGGCGCAGGGGAGACTGTTTACGCTTCTGGGCATCAGTCCACTCGGGCGTGAAGCTC
>DASYEA010000100.1:0-1760 GCA_036499265.1 Schlesneria sp.
AATAGCGAGTTGACATCTGCTGCATCCGCGACGACAAATCCGAGAACAGCACCCCGATCTGGCCCAATCGTTCCATGATCGGATGGACGATCACGCGGCGTCGATCATTGGGATCCGGCTGTCTTTGCACGAAACCCACTCGCTCCAATCGATCCAAAACCGATGTGATCGCACCTGTTGTCAGGGATGTCCGCTGAGCTAACTCGCCCGCGGTTAAAGGTCCATCCAGCAACAAAAAATCCAAGCACTTGTGGTCGGTGACGTTCAGTCCCAGTCGATCGGCGACGGACTGGTGGAACATAATTGTTTCGCAACTAAGGCGCCGACCCGCCATTTGGATCGGATCAGAATGGCTGCCGCAGGGAATAACTTTTCTTGACACAATGAGCTTCCGCCGATAATGTCTCAAAAATCGAGATATTCGAAATTCGAGTGATCCAAGGATTGTAACGCTGCGTTCTTCGTCAACGAATAGGCGAACCAATGGCCGTTCCACATTGTAAGGAATTGTGATCGTCGATGGCACAATGATCTGGGGAGATCGTGAGATCGATGAGGCTTCCTCCTTGGTTGGGTGGCACGCCCTGAGTCTTCGAAGGGCGTGGCCCGCGAGCGCACGTTGAAGACCACGCCCTTTGGGGACTCTGGGACGTGCCACCCCAATCATCGCCAGCAACAGACTGCCTCGACATTCAGAAGGGATTGAGATGAGCCAAGCAGCTAAGGTTACGGAATCACCGACTACCGATCTGACGCCACAAGAAACCCCCAGATCGCGGCGACCACTGAAACTGCTGGTCCCGACGCTCGTTTTGATCATCTATTGGATAGTGACTGAAGGCAGTTATCGCCTCGAAATGGGGATGTTTTACCGTTTCGTGACGCGAATGATCGTCCTGTTGCTTTTGCTGTTGTTCTTTTTGGGATGGGGATTCAGCCGTCGGCATTTCACCTTCGGACAGCGTCTGACGGCGTTTCTGATCATCATCGGTACGATGTTCCTGGCCGGAGCCGCCGGTCACTCTTCGACAGGTATTCCCGCCACAGCCATGTTGGGATTACCGATTGTCATCACGCTTTCCGTCGGCTGGTTGTGGTTCACCCGTCGACGTAGCGTGCCCGTCGAATTCACCGGCATCGGCCTCGCGTGTGTCCTCGTGTTTGGCACGATTTCCCTGCTACGATGGGACGGCATGGATGGTCGGCAGCGCCCGGAACTCAGTTGGCGCTGGAAGTCGAATCCTGAAGAACGGTTCCTGCAGCAAAGCTCCCAATCGCCGACAGTCGCAGCCTCGGAACGTGCTGCTGCACCCGCAGAAACGATCCTCGAAGAAACCGCCGCCGACTGGAACAGTTTTCGAGGTGGCCGGCGCGAAGGCGAAGTGCGCGACATTCAATTGGGTGATTGGAGCCAATTGCCACCTAAAGAAGCCTGGCGACGACGCGTCGGCCCGGCGTGGTCCAGCGTGATCGCGATCGGCGACTACCTGTTCACGCAAGAACAACGCGAAAAGCGCGAGGCCACCGTCTGCTACGACGCCACGACCGGCCACGAAGTCTGGGTGCATTCGCCGGAGGGTCCACCCGAACGTTTCGACGATTCTCTCTCGGGCAGCGGACCTCGGGCAACGCCCACTTTCCATGACAATCGCATCTATGCTTATGGAGCCAAGGGGCACTTCGATTGCCTGAATGCCGTCACGGGCAAACCATACTGGAGCAAAGCTCTCTTCGAGATGACAGGTGCGGCGGTTCCTCAA
>DASYEA010000101.1:0-3124 GCA_036499265.1 Schlesneria sp.
AGAAGGTTTCGGTGCAAGTTGCGATCACATGCCGACATGGAAGCGTTAGTTCCAGCACTCAGGAATACATGTCCAAGAAGGCAGAGAAGCTGCTGACCTATTTTGATCGACTGACCTCGATTACCGTGACGATTGATTTCACGAATGGAAAGACGACCGTCGAAATCCTAGTTGATGCCGAACACCGCCACGATCTGGTGGCGACTGAAACAGATAGCGAAGCGACGACAGCATTTGACTTGGCGCTGCACAAGATGGAACAGCAGTTGCGCAAGTACAAGGAAAAGATACAGGATCACAAGGGCGCCCCGAGGATTAGCGATTTGCCACTAAAGGAAAGCGACGAATAGTTCGCCCATCTTAGCGCAAGGATCTGAGAACTGGGTTTAACAGGTAATCAGGGGCCGCGTCCCTCCCATGAACTGGCGCGAGCAAAGAGAGGTTCTTTATGAAGTTGTGCGACTTCGTTGTATCGGCATCCATTATTCCGGACCTGAAGGTCGGATCTAAGGAAGATGCCATTCGAGCGATGGTGGCAGGTCTGCGGGAAGCTGGCAGCATTAATGCCGCCGATGAACCTGGGATCGTCGCCGCCATTCTGAAGCGAGAAGAATTGGGTTCCACAGGGATTGGTCGCGGTGTCGCGGTCCCTCATACCAAGCATCCTTCCGTTGATAAGCTGATCGCAGCGATCGCTCTCTCTTCGGATGGAGTCGATTTCGACAGCTTGGACGGCGAACCGGTCTACATCATGTTCCTGCTGGTTTCACCTCCAGACCGTCCTGGCGATCACCTGCGCGGGCTGGAAAACATCTCTCGCCATCTGCGAAATGACAATTTCTGCAAGTTCCTGCGTCAGTCCAAGACGAGCGCGGCGGTGTGGGATCTGTTGAAAGAAGCGGACAACAACGAAATCTAGTTTGGTTAGCGGGTAAGCAATTCTCCGCGATTGGTGTGACATGGTGGCGGCGAGTATTCAACGAGCGATGGTGACGGTTCGCAACTCCAAGGGCTTGCATATGCGACCGTTGGAGCTGATTGCGCGTAAAGCGCAGTCGTTCCGTAGTCAGGTGTTCGTGACACGCGGCTCCAATCGCGTCGATGCGAAAAGCCTGCTTCACCTGCTGACCTTGGGTGCCGAACCAGGAATGGAACTCGAAATCGATGCGACTGGCGACGATGCCAACGACGCAGTCGAACAACTGGTCACGTTGATCGGCTCGGAATTCGAAGGGTTTGATCGTTCCTGAAGCAGCGACCGCGACTGGCTTTTGGGCAAGTATTCAACTGCTTTTTCGTGTTCCATCGGTTTTCCTAGTTCTTACCATACTGTCACGATTGCGAACTTTGCCGCATGCTGATCAAACGCGGAATCGCCGTCTCTCCAGGTGTGGCCATCGGGCCGGCGATGGTTTTCGGTTCTGAAAGTTACCGTATCCCCCAGCAGTTGATTTCGGTCAACATAGTGGAAGTGGAGCTGACGAGGTTCCGAGCGGCGTTGGATGCGACTTGTGAGGAGATCCTGCTGAACGAGCAATTGGCTCGTGAGCGGCTTGGTGACCAGTACGCTGCAATTTTTTCCGCGCATCTACTGCTGGCTCGTGATCAGCAGTTGATAGAGCAGATTGAAAGTCGAATTCGGCAGCAGAATTCTCCCGAATTTGCGGCCAGCCAAGTCTTGCGTCTCTATGCGAAACGGATGCGAGATCTGGGTGGGCAATATCTTGCCGAGCGATCGATTGACATCGTGGACCTCGAAAAGCGCCTCGTCCGAAATCTACTCGGTGAGCGACGCGAAGAGTTGTCGAATCTGACGGCACCGGTTCTGGTGCTGGCGAACAATCTGACGCCTAGCGAAACGGCAAATCTCGATCGAAAATTTGTCTTAGGCTTTGCCACCGAAGTGGGAGGACATACCAGTCACACCGCGATTCTGGCTGGCGCGCTCGAGCTACCGGCGGTTGTTGGGATCGGCAAATTTTTAGATGACGTTTCCGGATCCGAAACGATCATTATCGATGGTAGCCACGGTGTGGTCATTATCGATCCAGATCCGGATACTTTGGTCAAATATCGCGATTCCGAAGCTCGATTTCGCAGTCACGAACGCCGCTTGCAATCGTTGCGCACACTGGCCTGCGAAACAAAAGATGCTGTTCCAATCAAGTTGATGGGCAACATCGAATTTCCCACGGAAGCCGAGCCTTCTCGTGACAAGGGTGCCAGCGGGATTGGTTTGTATCGGACCGAATTCCTCTACCTGGAATCGAATCGCGAGCCCACGGAAGACGATCATTATCGAGCTTATTGCCAGGTGCTAAAGGCATTTCCAGACGAACCCGTAGTGATCCGGACCTTGGATCTCGGTTCTGACAAGATGCCTGGGCCTTTGCGAGCAATTTATCCGAACAGCGTTAATCCGGCTCTCAGTATTCGCAGTATCCGACTAAGTTTAAAGCACTTAGAGCTGTTTAAGACTCAGTTGCGGGCTGTGTTGCGAGCGGCGGTGCTTGGCGATCTGCGGATCATGTTTCCGATGATCTCCACACTGCTGGAGTTTCGCCAAGCACGCATGATTTTGTGCGATGTCGCAGAAGATTTGGAAGAGCAGGGCGTACCCTACCGCGGCGACGTTCCGGTCGGAATGATGGTCGAAGTCCCGGCGGCAGCCGTGATGGCGGAAGAGTTTGCGCGCGAAGTCGACTTTTTCTCGCTTGGGACGAACGATCTGATTCAGTACACTTTGGCGGTCGACAGGGCTGATCAGGCGGTGGCAGGGTTGTATCGCTCGGGCGATCCCTCCATTATCCGTCTGATCCGCATGGTTGTTGAAGCCGGAAAGAACAACAACATTCCGGTATCGGTTTGCGGGCAAATGAGTTCTGATCCGATGTTCATCCCACTGCTGGTGGGGTTGGGTATTCGGCAGATCAGCGTGACGCCGCATGCGATTCCCGAATTGAAAGAAGTCATTCGTAATCTGACGATCGAACGCGCGGTCAGTATTGCGGAGCGGGCCAGCAGTCTGGAAGTCGCGCGTGATGTTGAGAATTATCTGTGGGGAGAGTTGAAAAAACTCTGTCCTGAGTCGATGCAGTTGGATTGAAATCAACTGCCCGGCGCG
>DASYEA010000102.1:0-7059 GCA_036499265.1 Schlesneria sp.
CTTCTTTGGGCTGGCGAGTGACCCGGACATCGACTTCCTGACCTTGCAGTTTTGCAAATTCATTCGGCAACTTGAGCGGATCGAGTTCCTCTCCAACAGTCTTACCGTTGACCTTTACAAACTTGTCACCGACCTGCAATCCCGCGACTTCAGCGGGGGAACCCTTTTGGATGGAAGCGATCGGCCCCGAGTCCATCGACAGGCCCAACGTGCGGAACACGTTGTCTTTCACGACAACCGTCTCTTTAGTCCCATTGCTTCGTTGGACACCCACCTCAAATGGCTCGGTCGTCTGAGCAGCCAACTTCTTTCGCATTTCCCAGAACGTGGTAACGGCTTCGCCATTGATGGACTTGATATCATCACCCGGCATAAATGGAGGCTCGGCGCTGGCGGCCGGTGTCCCCTCGGCGGTCGCTTTGATCTTCTCTGTCGGATCTTTGTAGACATTCAAACTGCTTGAATGCAGCACGCCGATCTGCGGCAGGGAACCGGTTTTCCTGGGCAGAACTTCAATCTTAAACGGGCTAGCATCGCGATGGCGACCTTCGATCGTTAGCGGGGGAGATGACAGCGCCACATTCAATCGCACCTCTTCAAACGTCAGAATGCGGCGGCCGTTGATCTTCTCGATTAAGTCGTCTGGTCGCAGTCCGGCCTGCCAGGCGGGCATACCAGGACGAACTTCGCCGATCACTGCAGGCGTTGTCTCGTAGCCGAGTGCAAACGCCCCTGCGACGAAGAACACGGCGGTGATCACGTTCATTGTGACGCCAGCAGAAATGATGGCCATTCGCTGGAAGACGTTCTTGGCGAGGTACGAGCGTGGGTCTTGGGCGATCTCTTCATTTGTGAGCTGGCTGGGGTCGGCATCGTCCTGTCCCAGCATCTTGACGTAGCCGCCGAATGGAATCAGCGACAGCGCGTACTCGGTCTCGCCCCACTTCCAACCAAACAAAATGGGTCCGAACCCGATACTGAATCGTTCCACATTGACGTTACACCACTTGGCGACAGCGAAATGACCGAGCTCGTGAAAGAAAATCACCATGCCCAGCCCAATCGCGGCCCAGGCGATGTTGACGCCATTGGAGGCCAGATAGTTCAGGTTGCCCATCAAGTTGGCAGCCAGCGTCAGCACTTCCATCGTCTCATCTCCTCGCGAGCCCACGCATCCTGACGCAGCAATTCGCTGAGCGTCGGATGGGGATCGTCGTTGTGCGCATTGAGAATTTCCCGGCAAGCGCGCGGGATATCAGCAAACTTCAAACGTCCTTCCAAAAATCGCTCGACAGCCACTTCATTGGCGGCATTCAAGACGGCACCGGTGGCACCGCCTCGGTGAGCGACTTCAAACCCTAACTGTAGCGCCGGAAACGCATCCATGTCCGGCACCTGAAAATCTAACTGGGCCGACTGTGTCCAGTCCATTGTGGGACTGACACCTGTCCACCGATCCGGATAAGACAAAGCATACTGAATTGGCAGTTTCATGTCTGGAGGAGAAAGCTGCGCAATCACAGAACCGTCGACAAACTCGACCATCGAATGAACGATCGATTGTGGATGAACAACGACGGAAATCTGGTCCGCATTCAAGCCGAACAGCCAGCGGGCTTCGATAATCTCCAGAGCTTTGTTCATCATGGTTGCGGAATCGACGGTGATCTTCGGCCCCATCTGCCATGTCGGATGTGCCAAAGCTCGCTCGACGGTTACCTCTGTCTCTAGTCGATTCTTCGACCAGCCTCGAAAAGGACCTCCGCTGGCGGTCAAGATGATCCGCTTCACGTCCGCCCGTCGGCCAGACTGAAGGCATTGGAAAATCGCACTGTGCTCGCTGTCGACGGGAATCAATTCCGCCTTCGTCTGTGCCGCCAATTGCATCACCAATGGACCGGCAACGACTAATGTTTCCTTGTTAGCAATCGCGACTCGTTTACCGGACTCGATGGCAGCCCAGGCTCCACGCAAACCTGCGGCTCCGACAATCCCCACGACGACCGTATCGACATCGGGATGCGAGGCCAACCGCTCCACGCCGTCTGGACCAAACATCACTTCCGTTCCTTGCGGGAACGCTTCCGCTTTTACGGCGGATCGGTCATCGGCGTTGGAGACAACCGCCCAACGCGGGCTAAAACGCTGGCACTGTTCCGCCATCGATTCCCAGCGTCGATGTGCCGTCACTCCCGCCAACTCCATGCGATCACTATGCGCGGCGATCACATCCAGGCAACTGGTGCCGATCGAGCCGGTTGATCCGAGGAGGGCAATCCGATTTCGAGAATGATTGTTGGCATTCGCCAAGGCAGGGGACTCGCTCTTCATCGCGACTGGGAGGAATCGCCGCAACTCGTGGCAGCCATTTCAATTGCACGCTCCCTCATGCAGCCCCGCATTCTAGATGGCAAACCGAGACCGAGCAAGGGAGTTCCGGTGGCCAGCCGGTTTCAGCCTGTAGCATTGGAGTCTGCTGGCTGGATGTTACACTGCCCTGCACAAATCGATATGACTTTCCGACGTCCCTGATTCTCACCCGCGTCGAACAACTGAAGCAGACTCATGCCCGATCTCGCAGAGCCCTCACCGCCACTGCTCGACTGTCGCAATATCGGCGTTCGGTTCGGCGGCGTGATCGCACTTCACGGGGTCGATTTTGATATCCAACCCGGTGAGGTTCATGGCCTTGTTGGTTGCAACGGTGCCGGAAAAAGTACCCTGATGAAGGTGCTTGCCGGAGCTGTCCCGGAATACACCGGGGAGATCCGAATCGATGGACAGCCGGTGCGATTGCATTCCCCTCGCGAAGCCCTGACGCAACGGATCGCGATGGTATATCAGGAGTTATCAGGAATCGGTGCGCTGACCGTCGCTGAAAACCTGTGCCTGGGACGGCAACCGACTCGCTGGGGGAGGATCGACTGGAATCGCATGAATCGCGAGGCTGCCGCATCCCTGGCAGAATTGGATATCCAGATCAATGTGAAGCGGAGGCTGGATTCCTATCCGCTGGTGATCCGTCAAATGGTCGAAATCGCGCGCGGCTTGCATAGCGGGGCTCGAATCCTGATTTTGGACGAACCGACCAGTGCCCTCAGTCTTCCAGAAGCCAGACGACTCTTTGAACTGATCGGCAAGCTCAAGACCCGCGGGGTCGCGATGGTGTTCATCAGTCATTTCATCGAAGACGTGCTGGCCATCTGTGATCGAGTCACGATCCTGCGCGACGGTCGCAGGCTGCAGACGAAGCGGGCCAAGGAACTCAATCGCGCGAGTATCCTGCACCAAATGGTCGGCGAAGAGCGCGAGTCGGCCGCGGATGAGAAGACAGAGGCGATGCTGCCTGTGGCTGGCAGTACGATGCCGCGACTGGCAGTCAAGAACCTTCGGCAAGGCGTCCGATTTCAGAATGTCACATTGGACGTGAAGCCTGGAGAATGCCTGGGCCTGTACGGGTTTGTTGGAGCCGGTCATCAAGAATTAGTGCATGCTTTGGCAGGAGCGACTCCAATCGACGCAGGCGAAATCACGCTCGATGGGTATCGCATGCGAGCGGGCGATGTCCCGTCTGCCGTTTCAAAAGGTGTCGTTCTCGTCGCTGCCGATCGGGCTCAGACTTTGGCGCGTCGCGCTTCCATCGCTCACAATGCGACACTGGCGCATCTTAAACGCAGTGTCGGATCGTGGATTACGGGTCGAAAAGAACAGCGTGTTTGTCAGCCGCTGCTGGAGCGGGTTGGATGTCGACCACCGAACCCGCAGCTTCGAGTAGGTGCTCTGTCAGGTGGAAATCAGCAGAAGGTTGTGCTGGCCAAATGGCTGCTGGGGCCAATCCATGTATTGCTTCTCGAAGAGCCAACACGAGGCATGGATGTCCATGCCAAGGCCGAAGTGATGGAACTTGTCGCTCAGCAAAAGCGAAATGGCGCAGCGATCATCCTCGCGACAACTGAGCCCGAACTGGTTTTGGCTCATGCCGATCGAATCGTTACGTTTGCTCGTGGCCGAATCACGCGAGAATTTTCGGGACAACGAGTCACCAAGCAAGACCTGATGCACTGTGCTGAGGAATCCAGCAGTAACTAAGGCGGATTTCTGTCCCAGATCACGAATCAACATCTCTGAAGATCATCAATGACCGCTAAGCCTGTAGACTTGGACAAAACCCCTCGCCGAATCGACTGGGCGAGTCTGGCCCCGCTGGTCACTTTGCTGGCCATCATTGTCGTATTCGGCTTTCTGGCGACAGAATTCTTCAGTTTGGGAACGATTTCGCAGACGCTGAAACGCGGATCTGTGCTCGCGATCGTGGCGACCGGCCTGACCTTTGTTTTGCTGTGTGCCGAGATCGATCTTTCTGTTGGAACGATGGCACTATTCTCCGCGTGCGTTTGTGGTGTGTTGTGGGCCCAGCCATTTGCGGCGGGGGCTCGCGAAGTGCAGGAACAGCGGAAAACGGCGCTCTCTTTAGTCGACAAACGCGCATCGGCCGAACGAAAGCGTGACGCTGCGATCAAGGAGCGTGACGCGTTAACCGAAGCGAACGACAACCGGCGCGAGCAGATCGAGAAAACAATTCGGGAATCGACCGAAGTCATCGACAAAGCAACGGCTGCAATTGCCCAAGCCCCCGCCAGCAGGACGGGTACCGAATTTCGCTCGACAGCGATTGCCGTCGCCATCCCGTTTCTGGTAGCCCTGATCCTGGGCGGAGTCTCCGGAACCTTGACGGTGTCATCGGGACTGCCGAGCTTCATCATCACTCTGGCGATGATGTACATGGCCAACGGGCTGGCGCGATTCGTCACGCTCAGTCAGAAATACGACGTCCCTCAGTTCTTGAAAGAACTGGGCAATTCCCCGCTGGCCAAGTTGAATCTGTTTGGCCGCACTTTGGAGATCCCGCAGAGCGCCGTGCTGGCTGCTGTAGTGATGATCGTGGCACATGTCGTCCTGCAGCACACTCGATTCGGTCGCTACGTCTACATGACAGGCGGGAACCGACAGGCCGCGCGATTGGCTGGAGTGCGAACAGAACGGATCGTGATCGGGTCATTGATGATTTGCGCCGTCACCGCCGCCTGCGGTGGGATGGTGAATGCCGGCAGGCTGGAAAGCGTGAGCCTGGATCAGAACGCGGATCTGCTGCTGGAAGCAGTTGCCTGCGTCGTCCTCGGCGGCACGAGCTTGTTTGGTGGTGAAGGAGGCATCGGCCGCACGGCGGTCGGAGTCTTCACGTTCACTATTTTGCGAGTGGGTTTGGAAGCAACCGACCCCGCACGATTGATCAAATACTCGTGGTTCACACAGGCCTGGAAACAGGAACTGCTCAAGATGAGCTGGGTCACGCAGTTCGACCTACTACGACCGTTCCTGCTGGGAATCGTGTTGATGTTGGCCCTGGTCATTCATGGTCGGCTGGTGCGAAAGCATCACGAATAGCAGGCCACGGCCGGTCGTTTACTTATCGATCCGCACCACCACATCTTCGGTCTTGAATCGGACCTTGGGAAGTTGTGCATACTTGTCGTGGTCCGCTCGATAGCCCGCCACACAAGCGACGACAGTCGCATATCCCTGCTCAGGCAGTCCCAGCAGGGCGTCGTACTTGGCGTTGTCGATCCCCTCCATCGGGCAGGTATCGATCCCCATCATCGCCGCTGTTGCCATGAATTGGCCAAGGGCAATATAGACCTGCAAAGCCGCCCAATGGTTCAAGTTGATCTTGCCACCGTGCAGAGCGCCGATCATTGACTTCCGAAACCCACTTAACGTTTCGACAGGACAACCACGAACTTCAGCGGTCCGCGCTACGTATTTATCGATGTCTTCGGCCGGCAGATTCTGTCGGGTCGCGAACACAACAACGTGCGAGCCTTCGGCCAGTTGATGCTGTCCCCACGAAATCAGTTTCAACTTGTCCTTCGTCTCTTGCCCCGTGACGACCACAAATCGCCAGGGTTGCAGACCGAACGACGATGGTGTGAGCACCAGCGATTCTTCCAGGATCGCCCAATCCTCTTCCGCGATCTTTCGAGCAGGATCAAACCGCTTCGTGGCATACCGCCACTTCAACTGATGCAATACCGTTTCATTTGAGACGGGTTTCATAACACTCTTTCACGACAATTCTAGGCGTGGGACGACCGCTCAAAGCCTAGAACTTGTCCGACTTTCTGACAAGCAGAGTTTTTCGTCCGATCGTTAGACCACGCCAGTCGGTTTGGTCACGCTGTTCTTGGAGAATGAGATCAACACTTCATTCAGGTCGACTAGACTGACTGGTTTCACGAGATGAGCGTCGCATCCTGATTCTAACGAACGCGGCTGAATGCTACTGGGGATGTGCTCGCGATCACAATACGTCAAGTCGACTGGCCTGGGTGAACCCGTGGGGGACTTCAGATTGCCCGACATGCAATCCACTCCTTGATCAGGGCGAACGTGTCACATGCTGCCGAAATGATGACGTCCCCAGACGCAGGGTGCGCTTCATGATAGGCCACCGCACTTGCGCCGAAGTCTCGCCACATCGCTCCGGTTTGTTCGCTCCCATATCCGTTGAAGAACGAGCAACCGTGATCCGCTGCCAAGCCTAACTGGCGTTCGACTGCCCGCTGAATATGCTGAGCGCCCAACGTCGATCCCTCCAGCACGTACATGCATCCCAACCCCTCACTGAGGTTGGTGATGTTCGGCAACGATTGACACACCGGGATCTGGGCAAGTCGTGAACTGCTCCAACCCAGCACTTCCAAGTCTTTGAGAATGAGGGGAGATTTGATCCGCTCGGACAGATCAATTCCGATCGATTCCCAACCAATGATCGCGCCGAGCTTCTGCTCCAGCGGCGCGTAGAGGCCGTAGAACCGAGAAAGCAGATCGGCATAGCTTTCTTTGGAGCGCAACCGGCCCATCAGATCGACTGCGG
The DNA here is from genome assembly GCA_036499265.1 of Schlesneria sp. Taxonomy (GTDB): domain Bacteria; phylum Planctomycetota; class Planctomycetia; order Planctomycetales; family Planctomycetaceae; genus Schlesneria. Next base: position 6,935 of record DASYEA010000102.1, read on the forward strand.
CTTCCGTTTCCTGATGTAGCTGCCGAGTTCGCTCTTTCAACTCGGTCATGATGGTGCTGTCCGCATGCACCTCGGCCAGATCCGTCACTTGGGCACTCCAAATAATTCAGACGAACACGATGCCA
>DASYEA010000103.1:0-5237 GCA_036499265.1 Schlesneria sp.
ATACTAAGATCGTCCTGGCAACCGGCAACGTCAGCAATCCTGGGACGGTGGTCTTCCAGGACATTTCGGTACGGGCAACCGCGGTCCCGGTACCCGGCGAAGGATTGGCGACGTTTCCGTTCGATGTGACGCCGACCGTGGCCTATCTTCACTTTCCTGAACAGACCGCAGCGATCGACGTACTGGGCCAGGTGCCACTGCAGCTAGCTCAGCAAGATACTTTGCGACTCGAATTAGCTAGCGCCGACGAGGGTATCGCGGCAGACCGACAGGTGATCCTCGAAATCATTCGAGCCGACGGCTCGATCGAACGAATCCGTCTCGATGAGAATGTGCTCGACGATTTGATGAAGACGGTTTCTGATTTGCCTGATGGTCGGTATCGCTTCCTCTTGCTGGAACCGGGAGAATCGCGGCTAAGAACCCTGCTCGACCTGTTCGAAGTGCGTCAGGGGAAGATCGTTGACGAGAACGATACAGGCGATCGTCCACCGTCATCCGGGACTCGGCCCATCAAGCCAGCTGCGGGCGATGCCCCGGCCGACGCGGAAGAAGCAATCCGAAATGCTCATGCACCGATGGCGGCTTTCGAGAATCCTCAGCAGCCCGAGTTCGAAGTTCAGACTGATTCTCATGTCATCTCCGCCCCCTTCATGGAAGGTTGGAAGTCAATGTCGGCGCGGCGAGCCTGGAAGCAGGCAGAACGCCTGACGGAAGAAGTGTTCGATCAGTCGCGGCACGCCAGTGCCGCTGCGACAGGCGATGGCGCTTCCCTTCAGACATCTGCCGATGGTGACGCAGAAGGTGTCCATGCCAGTGCAGGTGCGGCAGTGCTGATGGGAATCGTCGCGACGGGATTGGCAGGCTCGCGAACCGGAAACAATATCATCGAAGAAGCGACGGCGAGGTTTGGTCGAGCGGCTCGTCTGTTCAGAAAACTTGGCAATAAACCGAAGTGACACGTGGGCCAGAGATCGTCTTGGTTTTGAAAAAGAGGCGCCAAAGCGGGCGACAAACACACAAGAGGAAGAGACTCCTGTGTGTGGAGAGTAAAGATGATTAAGTGTCCCAGTTGCGGCAAAAAAGTTCTTGGCGAAGACCTGCTGTCAGGGGTCTGCTCGCATTGTCGGCATCGATTGTCCACCGGCGATTCCGCGGCTGGATCGGGCGATATCATTGCCACGATTGCCACCGAATTAAGTCAAGATGACATCGTAGGGCCGGCACCGATCGATTCCATTAGCGGCGGCTTGTCGGGATTTCAGCAGCCATCATCGTTCGCGGCACCGTCTTCTTTTGACTCTGATTCATCGGCAATTGACCAGACAATTCAATCGGATGTATTTTTCCGAGAGTCCGATCCGGACATCGAGATCCCCTCTGGAAATCATTCTCACGAGATTCAACGCCCCGACACAAATGCCGATATCGGATCGATCGACGCAGACGACTTCATCGGTCAAAGAACTCTCGCTTCCGCGGACTTCGGCTCCGCCGATAATTCGGCAACCGTCGATTCGGTGGAGGTTTCCGAACCGGATCGCTCGGACAGGACGTACGTCAATGACGACGATGAGAATCACGATCCTGAATCCGCATTCAAGACGATGATGGGGGATTTTCAAGACGACAGCGCAGAAGCGTTGGATGAAGATGATGGAGGCAAGACTTACGTTTCCGATGAACCTGTCGCGTCTGACGATCCCGAAGCGTCCGCCAGAACGATGATCAGCGACTCATTTGAAGCTGTCGGGTTGGAGCATGGTGAGGCTGACAAGACCTTTGTCTCTGAAGAAATTCCTGAATCGCTGCTGAAGACCGTTGAATCAGTCTGGGGCGATCCGGATTCGATTGACGTCAAACCGAATATGACGTTGAAGGCGAAGGAGGCGCGAGAGGTCAAATCGCCGAAGCAGACGCTCGTCATCAAAACCAAGTCCTTTTCGGATGTACAAATTGGAGGGCTTGTTCTTGACGGCGACGAGCCTGAGTACGAATTGATCAAGATACTCGGCGAAGGCGGGATGGGTGTCGTGTATGACGCCCGACAGACATCAATTGACCGAAACGTCGCCGTCAAGATGTTGAAGCCAGCCACCGCCGGCAACGAAAAACAGCGCGCCAAGTTTCTAGCGGAAGCGGTTGTCACCGGCGACTTGGACCACCCCAATATCGTTCCCATCTATGACGTGGGTGCGAACTCCAAGGGAGCCCTCTTCTACTCGATGAAGAAAGTGCAGGGAACCCCCTGGTTGAAGGTCATCCAGAAGAAATCACTGCAGGAAAACATCGATATTCTGATGCGAATCGCCGATGCCGTCGGCTTCGCGCATGCCCGTGGAATCGTGCATCGCGACTTGAAACCCGAAAACGTGATGCTCGGCGAGTTCGGCGAAGTGCTGGTGATGGACTGGGGCTTGGCTCAAGCATCGCGGACGTTTCGCAAGTCACGCAGCATTACCGAAACCAACACGATGGGCGGTACGCCCGCCTATATGGCCCCGGAAATGGCCACAGGTCCGATCGATAAGATCACCCCCGCCAGCGACGTCTATCTGATCGGAGCGATGCTGTACGAGGTGATTACGGGTACACCGCCGCACGTCGCAAAAAATGCGATGAAATGCTTGATGGCGGCCGCTCGAAACGAGATCGCCCCAACCACCAAGACCGGTGAACTGGTGGATATCGCGATGAAGGCGATGTCCACGAATCCGCTGGACCGCTATCAAGACGTCAAATCTTTCCAGGCGGCCATCCGCGACTATCAATCGCATTCGGAAAGCATCGTTCTCTCGGCACGCGCGGAAGACGATTTAACCGAGGCGAAGCAGACGGATGACTACCAGCACTATTCGAGAGCCCTGTTTGGATTCCAGGAAGCCCACGATCTCTGGTCGGGCAACAAGCGTGCGCTGGCCGGCATTTCGGAGGCTCAGTTGGCCTATGCGGGAAGCGCCCGTCGAAAGGGTGACTTCGATCTGGGGCTTTCGCTGCTGGACCCCAACAATGTTGACCATATCGGTCTCCGCAAAGATCTGATCGCGGCGCAAGAAGACCGTGTCGCGCGGCAAAAGCGACTCGTCTTTCTGAAACGAATGGCCGGCGGATTGGCCGTCGCCGTGTTCATGATCGTCAGCACAGCGGCCGTTCTAATCTATAACTCTCAGTTGGAAGCGGTGGCGGCGCGCGATCAGGCCGTCAAATCGAAAGAACAGGAAGAGATCGCCAAGAAGGATGCACTCAACGATCGCGATAAAGCTCGCGAGGCCGAAACAATCGCAATCAATGCGCAGAAAGAAGAAGCGATTGCCAAGGCGCAAGCGGAAGTCGATCGCGACGAGGCTGTCGCGGCGAAGAAGACTGCCGTCGAGTCGCAGGAGAAAGAGGCGTTAGCCAAGGCCGACGCACTGTACGAAGCGTATATCTCCAAGATCGGCCTGGCTGCGTCCCAGATCGACAAGAATTCCTTCGATGCCGCTCGGGAAGTTCTCAAATCGTGTACCGACGATTTGAAGAATTGGGAGTGGGGTCGGCTGATGTACTTGTGTTCGCAAAGCGAACGTGATTTCAGCAGTGATTCAAAGGCTCCGCTCGATACCGTGGCAACCACGCCCGATGGCAAGTTCTTTGCGACCGGCGGATGGGATGCGAAGGCTCGTATTTTCGATCGCAAGACAGGTCAAGTGGTGCATGTGCTCTCACACGGAGGCGACTATGTTCACGCGGTGGCGTTCTCACCTGACGGGCGATATCTGGCAACAGGCGGGAATGATCCGGCCGGTTTCGTGCAATTGTGGGATGCCGCAACCGGTCAGAAGATTCGATCCTTCTCGGGACACGGCGATGCTGTTGTCAGTGTCACGTTTTCAAATTCGGGATCGCGACTGCTGACAGGATCTTATGACAAGACTGCACGACTGTGGGATGTTGAATCCGGAGCGGAGCAAGTCGTCTATCGTGGACACACCTGGTGGGTCTGGGCCGCTGCGTTTTCCAGAGACGACAAGCAGGTCGTCACCGCCGGACAGGATTCCACCGCCATTGTCTGGGAGACTCAGACTGGAAAACGCCTTTTTCCGGCGTTCCGTGGTCACCAAGGTCCGGTGTACTGTGCCACCTTTTCGCCTGATGGCAGCCATGTCGTCACGGGTGGCTATGACCGGCAGATCCTCGTCTGGAATCCGCGAGATATCGAACCCGAGAACTTCCAGAATCTGGTTCGCGAAGGGGGCAATGTGATCCCAAAACCTAAGTTTCAGGTGTTGGAAGGACATGTCGACGCAGTGCGATCAGTCGCCTTCCCACCTGAAGCCAATGCGACACTGCTGGTCAGCGCCGGGCACGACAACACCGTCCGACTGTGGGACTACAGTCATCGCTTGCCGCTGAAGGCGTTTCGCGGACACGGCGGCAGCGTGCAATCAGCCGTCTTCCTCGATCAGGGAAGATCGGTTCTCTCCGCATCGCACGATGGCGTCGCTCGACAGTGGAATATCGACAACTATGAAGAGCTTCGCACGTTGCAGGGCCGGGTCCTCACCGGACATCAAGACGCCGTCCTGGCCGCCGCCTATTCGAGAGATCAGAAGCAGATCGTGACAGCGAGTCGCGACCGAACGGCACGCACTTGGGATACCACTACCGGCAAGCTTGGCATGACCTTCGAAGAAGGTCACGCTTACCTGGCATCGTCTGCGGTCTTCTTCCCCGATGGACGCCGCTTGCTGACCGCCGCAGTGGATAACACCGTGCGTGGATGGGATGTGGCAACGGGCGGCGAGGTACTCCGACTGGATCATACGGGTCGCAGTGCCGCAATCGCGCTCTCGTCCAATGCTCGCTGGATCGCAACCGGCAGTGATCAAAAGACAGCTCAGATTTGGGACGCCAAGACAGGGAAGCGTCAGCGCACACTCGCGGGAAATGTGGCTGAAATCACAGCGCTGGCGTTTTCACCAGACAACCAATTGCTGGCGACTGGCGATGCCAAGGGATACGTCAAACTCTGGAATGTTGCCTCCGGAGAACTGGTCGCGAAACTGGACGGCCACACACGCAAAATTTCAGCGATTGTCTTTCTTCCCGACGGATCCAGAGTCCTGACGGCCAGCTTAGATAAGACGGTCAGCCAATGGGATGTCAGTTCGGGCAAGGAGCTACCCAAATTGTCTCTGCGGCACCCCGACGCCGTGCTGACGATGAAGCTGGTGGCCGGCCCGACCCCGCGTGTGATC